>NZ_CANLDZ010000017.1:0-127836 GCF_947489545.1 uncultured Ruegeria sp.
CTCTCACGATCTGCCCGGAAGACAACACGTCCCTCGCCTCCACCAGACACGTCTCGCAAGACAAACGTAATTGAGGGTTCGGTCATGGAGAGCCGCTTAACAACATCTGAAATCGCTTGTGCCTCTGCGCGATCAGTGCGCATGAACTTCAGGCGTGCCGGGGTTGCGAAGAACAGGTCACGGAGTTCCACAACTGTACCAGTGCGTAGGGCCGCAGGCTTTACAGCTTCCATGTTTCCGCCAGAAATGTGAATTGAGGCTGCTTCTCCATCTGCCACACGACTTGTGATTGTCAGACGCCCCACAGCTCCAAGAGAAGGCAGAGCCTCTCCACGAAATCCAAAGGGTTAATGTTCAGTAAGTCGGATCCGTCAATCTTGGACGTTGCATGACGAGCCAGGGCTAACGGCAGATCCTCGGCAGGTATCCCGTACCCATCGTCAGTGACACGGATCAGTGTTTTGCCGCCGTCAGCAATATCGATTGTAACCCGGGTCGCCATTGCATCAATCGCGTTCTCGACCAGTTCCTTCACAGCCGACGCAGGGCGCTCGACCACTTCGCCGGCAGCAATGCGGTTAATCGCTGCATCATCGAGTTGGTGGATACGCGGAGCAATTTTGGATTCTACACTTTCACTGATCATCTCGAAGGTTCCTGCAAAATCTCAAATCATGAAGTCCCAAACCTGGAACGTCGCGAAACAAAGTAGAACAAAAGAAGAACTATGACAATCGGCTGTCCAATAAAGGGGTGGATTCCGGCAGGAGTTTGGATCCTAGCGTAAGAAAATCCAGAAGCGGCGCACCAACTGAACTCTGCGAGCAATTACGAAAGGCAATCACGCAGCGTTCTCAAGAGCTGGCTTGTGCCTGGCAAGTTCTTGAGTGAAGCCCCTTATTTCGGGGCGGGCAGTATGGTAGAGATATCGAAGCGCAACCACTTGACGCTCAAAGTCGGCATCCTCAATGGTCAGTGAGGTAAATTCCTTGCTTCTTGGGATTGCCGTCTCAGGCAGGATCACAAACCCCCTCTCCAACCGCACCAACTCCAAAATCCACTCAACCCTGTTGGAACGATGGGTGAAACTCATTGTATTTCCGCGATCTGCGCAGAAACTAAACAAAACTTCACGCATATCACTCTCAACTCTGGCCAGCGCCTCGCTGCCCACCAACACGTGCAAGTTCACGCTTTCCCTTTGACTCAGCGGGTGTGTGGCGGAGACAACAACTCGGTAAGTTTCACGATATAGTGGCTCCGCCCGATAAAGATCAGATGCAGCGTCGGCACTTGTTATAGCTATATCAAAACGGCCTTCCCGAAGGCCGTCTAGAAGCGCATTTTGTTTGTCGACAATGATCTCGAAATCAATTTCCGGTGCACGCGCCTGATGCCGCGTTACCGCGTCTGCTATTCTGACCAGCCCGATACCTTCACTAACTCCAACATTGATGGGAATGCCTTCGTGATGAACGTAACGTTTGGCATCTACCATCGCTTTTTGAGTTTGCTGCAACACCTCCTTTAAGTACGGGAGAATGACTGCGCCTAGTGGCGTCAAACTATTTCCGGCACGATCGCGCAGAAACAGTCTACCACCCAACCTGTCCTCCAGCTTCCTGATGGATGTCGTGAGTGAAGGTTGAGAAACATTCATAGCTTGCGCTGCGTGAGTGAAGTTTCGATATTCAACAACTGCCAAAAAATATCGAATTTGATGCATTTCCATGAATTCTGTGCGACCTCTCCTTGGCGATGCCAGTGAATCATTCGCACAAGAGATAGCTACATTTCCGATAGTTATTGGCTATACTTTCATAGAGTATCAATATCGGACTTCGAGCCCGACATAGCGAGTGACGTGATGTGGACGCGGCCTGCCATCAGAAAAGTTGGCCGAGATCGCGCGCCCTGAACCGGGCAAATTCTTGAAAATGCTGTAGCCTGAATTCGTTCCTGCTGTATTGGGTACGTCAATCACCATGGCATTAGCGTTCGAACCTGAAGGCCCTGTAATCGTTTTTCGCCCATCTGAGCCAATAACTACATGGAGTAGTATCCTGTCCAGCTAAGTTGTTAGCTTGCAGAGTCTCACCGGTGCACCCGGTTCGGCCAAAACCGCGAATAGGGTCACCCCTTCCAGCGCCGCCCCTACCACGTGATTAATCTTCGCTGCCTCCGCCAGAGTTCCATTTGTCGTGATGTCGTACACAACGAGTTGGTTGTAGGGCTGGTCTTCGGGCGCTGAGCGCACCAGAACCGAAAGTCGGTCTTCAGATAGGGCCAGCGGCCCTCCCCCTACGATCTCGTAAGGTGAATGTCCCGGAACCATCAGGAGGGTCCGACCGTCAGCTGCAGCGAAACCACCGCCGGCGGAGACCGCGACGGTCGAACCTTCCGCAGTAAGGTTCCCAGCCGGCATTCTATTGAGCGTGGACAGTATGGAAGCATGCTGGATCGCTGTTCCCGCTCGCGGCATCAGCATCCAGATGTTCAGGGTATCCGCACTGGCAGCAATAGTGAACAAGGATGCGCTGCCCGAAAGCTCTGCACCGAACCCGCGCATGTCCGACGGTCCGTCAATGAGACCAAGGGGTTCACCCTCTCTTGACCACATTTCGATGGCGCCGCGGGCTACGTGATGCAACCGAAGCATTCTACCATCAAGCTCGGGCGCTTCGAAGATACCAAAGGAGACGCCGTCAGCGTTAATGAAGACTGAATGACCGAAAGCTTTTTCTTTGTCTGACTGAGCATGCCAAAGCAACGCGCCGCTCGAGACATCAAAGACATAAACTGCGCCGGTATGAAAAAACCCTGCTGGCTGCTCGACACCTGCACCCTGGCCGCCGATACGAACAGCACCAATTGCAACAATGTCGCCATCAAGCGCCACAGAACGACCGAAACCAGGCCCACCGGCAAACACGTCGCCGCGTGGAAGATGCAGTTCAATAGCCTCTGAAAGATCGACCGAGACAATGAAGGCGCGTCCTATATCAGGAAATCCTACAGCCAGATGCCCTTTGTCCACGACGATCTCGGCTGTCTGGACTTTGGAAGCATTGAACGGGAAAGGAAAATTCCAGCAGTCTGCTGATGCGTCAGTAGCGAAGAAGGCGAAGGCCACAGCAACAATTCTGCACAAGTCGCATCCCTCTCTCACCTTATTGGCGATTTTTTAGCGATCACTTCGAAGGTCAATCACTTCGTTCATTGCATGATACTAGAACCAGGTTGCTGTATTCGGAAATACTCCAATCCTATAATTACATATACATCAGCTATGATTGGACCTGCGCCTGGTAGGCTTCCGTTTTGTCAACGCGGCCTATGCTTAACGGCAAATTTCATTTGGATAAACTAAAGAAGTTCTCCAATTGTTCCGCATGACCTCCTGGCCCAACCGAATCCCCTTCGACCTTCACAAACAACTTGAGTCCCACCGTGACGACGACTGGCAAGCAGCTGTGCCTGCCTGGTCGAATATCCACGGGCTGAAGATCAAACTACAATGATGGCGTCGCCTGGAACGTCGGATCGCAGAGCTGCACGAGCGTCGCTATACAGCCAAGTCACAGGATCACTGGGCGGAAATCAAAGAGTGGTTAAAGCGCCATGACCTGCCTGCCCCAAACAGGTTACCTAGCTGGCCCGAACCGGACGCAGTCACGCACCACAAGGCGCAGAAATTACTCTGAACAACATTACGGACATTCAAAGGCTACAATTAATAAGGGATATTTATCTGGCCTTAGGATACAGAATACCGACAACAACGGTTGTGTGCAAAAAGGTCAATAAATGCGCAAATTATTTGTACGCACATGAATTTTCAGTAACCTCTCAAATATCTGTGGCTCTATTGCCGAGTATTGAGAACAGACCGATACACCGAGATTAAGAGGTGAGTTCTGCGAATTGACGAAGCGGACAGATTCCAGGCAAGAACAGACCCTTGCAGGTCATACGCGACGTACTAAACAGTCTTAAGTTCGTCCCGCCTACCCTACCCTGCTTTCAGAGGCCTCAACAGCGCCATAGGTTCCATAGCTCCCTGCTCAATTTTGCTCATTAGCGATGTCAGATACGCTCGATGGCTTTGGATGTTTTCGACACGTTGTAAGATGTAACCTAAGACCATGAAGCGTACCGCTGGGCCATGTGATGATTTCATTGCATACCAAGTTTCACCAAGCAGCATATGGTCTGCAAGTTGGTCCATCAGCCGATCACAATGTACTTGGTCTCGCGCAAACCGTAGTTCCGAACATAGTCGCGGGAATGCATGCTCCATTTGATCTTGGGTCACCTGAAATTGAGAAAGATCTTCTTTCTTACTATTCTGAATCAGTGAATGTTCTTTGTGCCCCTCAATATCGTTGTTGCCAGCCCTCAAATTGATGGGCTGGCGGGTTTCTGATGGGTAGTTGTCCACCGAGACAATTGCATTGATCTCGTCCAGCAGCCCCTGAAGAACGTCCTGTTGCGGTCGACGGCGTAGAATGCGGCGTGCCCGATCCAGTAGATCGTAAACATCATCTGTGATGATGTCATGAATTTTTGCCAGAGCCAGTGTGCATTGATCCCGTAGAACCTGAAGAGTCTCTTGTGCGCGGCGATACTCACCAGCAAGGGCTGTGAACTCTGCATGACGCCTTGCCAGTGGCAGAAGCGACAGGCCGCTAACCAGTGTGACTTCCCCTGCCCCATCGCGCCTGACCCAGCGTTTTCCATTTGCAGCCGTGAAGCGTTGGATCACACCAATGCCAACTAATTTTGTGATATGACGCTCAACCGTTTGAATACTGACGTGAGCCCGCTCTGCTATTGCGGCATTGCTGGCATAAACGATGTGGTGGTCCTCTGCCAATTCACTGATCCGCTCAGCTGACATGAATGAAATCATGGCCCTCAGGATAGAGATGCTGGTTGCCCTCAGTCCAAGCGGTTCACGTGCCTCCTCGATAGCGCGGAGCTGCATCCATTTGGGCGCACCGCTCCTTTGCCCGGTCGGTAACCTGGCTGCTCCTGTTGGAGCGCAATTTGTTACTGTCCTCATGATTTTTATCAGCAGATACAAAAAACCCGTTCGCCCAAGGGCGTTTTTTCTTGTGAAGTGATTCGTGGGCTGCTAAAAATTAGGTGCTAAGACTAATTCCACAGAGATGTGGTTCAGCCCTCGGAGCCTCAGGTTTCGAGGGTTTTCTTTTCCGCTATCTCCTTTCTGCTCGTTGCTCTATTGGCACTTCACAATTGTGAAGTCAGTTTTTCCCGGGACTCTCGGCACGGAACCTTTCAAGGGAATCTCCCATTATGCTTTCAAGGTTCGTGTCTAGCCATTCGGCAAAACCCTTTGTGGTTTTTGTTTCGGTTACGATCAGCTTCAGACCACCTGGTCTCTTTTGAACCGTTGCCACACCATTAAGTTGACGAGTTGCCCGCTGGGGCCGACCTTTAGGTCCTCTCTTGATCTCTGCAAGGAGGGCATCGAGACGATCATCGGACGAACACGTTGGATCCATACTCTCCAGCAGTCTAGTGGCCTCATCTACATTCACTGTCTGCGCTTCTAGTGCAGATGCCAGCGCTTCCCACTTAGGGCGGCCGCTTCCTGGCGCTGCACCAATCATGTCACCGAGGCTATTCGGTACAAGTCGTGTGATCCTCATTAGGTTTGACAGATTGGTCGCTGACATGTTCATCATGCGAGCTACCTCTTGTTTTTCGATCCCGGTGGAATGGACTATGGTTGCAAACCTGGCCTTCTCATAAGCTGATAAGTTCTTGCGGGAGGCGTTTTCGAGAGCTTGGGTCACTAGCGCTTGATTATCGAAATCTTCATCTGTTTGGCCGTCGACCTTAGTTTCGATGTTTGCTTTGATCTTAAGTTCTCTGTCAGCGCCCTCAAAGTCAGATCTTGGGTTGCTTCGTATATGACGAACGGCAGCTAGTCTGCGACGCCCAAAGATGACCTCATACCGCCCGTTCACTTTGATTGAATTTCTAACGAGGATAGGAACTTTTTGGCCGTGGGTCAGAATGCTATCGACCAACTGATCTAAAGATCCGTCTTGGTGGTCAATGTCCTCATCAGCCGAAGCGCGTTCCGAAGACTTCACAATTGTGAATAGCTCAAGGCGGTCAGCAAAAGCTGAGTCGTCAATTAGATCAGGATCGATCTCACGAACAGCGTTGTAAGTCTTTTCGATGAGTTGGATCCCAGGTGTAGCTTTGGATCGTTTTGCGGGTTTCTTTACTTCATCGCGTGCGAGATCCTCTGCCTGAGGGCGTACAACACCCATTAAACTTTCTCCGGGGTTTCGTCTCCGTCTGGAAGTCATTGCTCACGCCCCCATGAAGCTGTGATCATTTTTTCCACTTCACAACCGACTGCGTCCATGCTGGCCTTTGCCCGATCGTATGTGGAACGTGTGATATCACTACGGTTTAATTCATAGATGCTTTGTTGAAGCATCACTGCGTCCGCAATTGCCGTGGATTTGAGGCTGGTTGCCAACATTACTCGCTCCTGAAACAGAGCGCGCAGGAATGACACAATCGTCTGGGACGGATTGTCGGTTGGTTCATCCCTCGTTATGAGAAGCTTAAAATCGTCGTAACTCAGTTTGGCGCCAATGTCTTGAATGACTTCCATATAGCTGCTGGCCATTTGGAGAAATTGAGCTGTACTTGCTACGTCCAACATGCTCGGAGTAAGTGGCACGACGACGGAGGTCGCTGCGGCCATACCTGACATTGTGATGAAGCCCAAAGAAGGTGGGCTATCGATAATCACAACGTCATAGTCATCCTCAACACTCATGATGGCATCGTGAAGCCGCATAAAGAAAGGGGCGTCGAGACTATTCTGTTTCGCGGCCTCCGTTTCAAATTCCGAAAGCATGAGGCCACCAGGCGCTATCGCGAGATTGGGAAAATAGGTCTGCCTTACAACTTCCGCCATTGGGATTGGGTTGTCATAGGTTATCGCATCAAAGACCGTCTCAATATCCTGGTCGAGCTCGGTTTGTAGACCACACATTGACGTAAGCGATGCCTGAGGATCGAGGTCAATGGCAAGCACACGGTAACCCTTGAGTGCCAGGTAATGTGCCAGATGAATGCAAGTGGTACTTTTACTTGAGCCACCCTTAAAGTTCATTATCTGAATTCGTTGTAGATGTTCAGCACCCCGCCGACACGGCACATACCTACCATTCTTTTTAGCGTGGGTGTCCAAGTCGCGCCGTAGCTGAATGATTTCGTCACCGGAATAATAGCGGCGTCCACCTCGTATTTCTGACGCTTCTAACACTTTTCCTTCCGCTGTGGCCTTTCTTAGGTACTGATGGCTAATGTCGAGGAGATCGCAAACTTCAGTCGCTGGAAAGAGTCTGAGTTGCTTGTTAGAGTCTGGTGCATAGGCGGCAAGGAGGTGCTCCTTGATTGCCATGTTCAAACGAGTGCTTATCTCAGCAGCAATATCTACAGGTGAGTCTGAAGCAATAGGGTTTGTTGGTATCATAGTAGCCTCAAATTTGCTCGTTTGGCATTTTATGCTCTACTAGAAGAAAGACCTTATGGAGCGATTCATGTCAACAACTTTTCATATGTTGGGATTATGGCCACAAGCCACACTACATGTTGAATCCTCGGACTTCACAATTGTGAAGTGCCTGTGAAGGCCAAATCGGGCACCGGGTGGCCCCAATTACCAGGCCTCAATACTTGAACTCGGATAATAAAAGACGAGCATGCGTTCATCATTAGTTGAGTTGTGAACCGTGCCTTCAAGGCCGGTTTAAATACAAACTTTATCTAAAAACGGGAGGTGGCATACAGCCATGCCTTGAAGGCGGGATAGGGGGTAAGTAAATGAGTTTGACGCCAGACGGCGGCTTATTGTCTTCTATTTTTTAGAGTGAACTTGATGCTCAGAAGTCGCTGGTAAAAACACGGACCCGGCCTTGTTCATCTGTAAGGCCTGCATCGTACTTGTCAGATGCTTTCTGCTCAATTGCTGGTATGCCTTGGTCGTCAATTGCTTCTTGTGATGTGACCACCACGACCCTTTTGGTACCGGAATACGCCTCAAGCAAATGTTGAAATTCCGGGGTTGCTCCAGATTTTCCAGTAAAAACTAGCGGCATTGATTTCTCCTATTTGTCGATTTCAGACTTAAGTCGCTTCTCGCGATTTCCTGTAAATCTGCTAGGCATGTGCTGTAGGCATGGTGTGAATCTGTGAGGTACTTTGCCCAATCCATGCTTTCGCCGGGACCTGGGCTTGCCGCTTTAAGTTCTTTGTCAAGTCTTTGCATTCTGACCAAGAACCCCTCAGACAGTTTCAGGGAACCTAAGGTCCTTGCTTCCGCGATTTCATCGTGGGCATTTTTTGCCAGCTCTTCGAGTTCGGTTTGCAAGTCTTTTGATATCATTTTACCGGTTTTCTCGGCGTGCAAAACTTCATCAACGTTCCGAAAGGCATGATATGTGGCTCTGATGACTGCCTCGTACGCCTCTGCTTGGCGTTCCCACCATTTTTCGGTGACAAATTTTCTCAAAGCAAACCGAATTGATAACCAAACACCCAGACAAATTGACAAAACCGACGTGGCCAGGTCAGCTAAGAAGCCGTCTAAACCATTAATCCAAATCAGAACTTCAGGAATCTCGGTCAAACAAAATTAATCCTTATTGTGAACCTTCAGGAAGACCATTGCCCCATGTCTCATACCAAAGTGCTTCTTCTCGAAGTTGGTCGATGGTGTGCTGAGGAATGCCAAAGCCTTCCGACTTCAATCGCTCCAGATTGTCTGCGCACTCACTTGGAGTAGAATGTTTGAATTTCGCTCCAGCGTCCTTATGGGCAATGGGGATCTTTGGGTTTTCTTTTTCCCATGCCTCGCAGGCAGTACGGGCCTCAATTGACTTTTCCAAAGCTTTTCTCGGATCTCCGCGATGTTTTTTGATGGTATTAAGATCATCCAATGGCCGCCCTTCAGGGTGCCGCTTAGTGGCGACACGAGTAGTCCATCCGCGCTTCAAATCGCCATTTACATAGACATCGCAATAGCCGTTGTTGTCTGACCATCTGCAATAAGCCATCTGTTTCCCCTTACTGTGCGTCTCTACCGAAAAGCGACAGCTGCTCCTAAACATTCAAAACCAATATACATCTCTCGCACCCGCACCGGTATTACAACACCAGACCGCATCGCTCTGGCTCATCGACTTTATTGGAATCTTCTCTTGGCAAGGGCGATGAGGCTGGCGTTAATCCGTAGATCACCAATGGCGTAGCGCCTGGTCATTGCTCTGAGAACACCGCCAGGGTTCTTGATCGGCGTCTGGGGATGCGCTCTGTTTCGATCGATGATGATCAGGCACATCGTTGTTGTCTCGACGCCCATTTGCAGCACGGCTTCGTGGTACGCATCATGGTTGATCTCCAACGGTACCAGCCTGTCGATCGCCGCGTTGATGAAGTCCTGGGAGCTTGGTTTCATTCGGTCACCTTGAGAAACCATAACGCTGGTTTGCATTTCATCCGTACAAAGTTCCAAAAGCCGATCCGGTGTCAGCCAGTCCAGGTTTTCGGACTTGCGCGCATCGGAATCCGCTTTATGATTGCTTTCTAAGCAATTTTTACCGCCGTTAGGCGGTGTTGTAATTTGAGTGTCTGCCTGCTTGCAGGCAGGCGATGTATTAACGAGATCGTTACAGGATACATATAGATCATGAGTTATATCTTGTATTAATGGTAGGACACCAGAGTCCGGGTGGAAGGACTCATCTTGCTTCTCTTCAACGAACAGTTCGATCTAATCCACCAGGGCCATGACATCTTCCAGATGATGCTTCAACTCAGCGGAATCGACAGATGCGGGGAACCTGCGCGGCCAGTCCAGAAACATCTGGGCGAAGTCTTCAACTCTTGAGCTGCTGGGCCATCTTTGCTGTGCAGACATGATTGCGTTCTTGACGCGCTTGTGGCCGGCACTGATTTTCAGTTTGAGTTCGCGGGCGCCAAAATCGGGACATTATAGCGCTAGGTCAGGTATGGGCGGCTGCCTGCGCCTCTTGGCAGACATGCCTGGTGGGACAACGGCTGATATCCCGATGAAGCGGGGCAAGCCGGTCAAATCATGGGTGAGGGCGGGCCAACAGTCTCATTCCCAGGCAGCTACCACTGACTGGATCGCACTTAAGTCCGGGATTCCATCAATGGACTGCAGATATCGCTGTGCATCGCCGATCGCCGAGCATCGTTGTCTGAAACTTGCACCGCGCGAAATATGCCTCGAGTTTTGTGTCGTGGCGCTTGATCGTTTGGGGGGACGTTACGATCCAGTAGAGGACATGGACCAAAGCCTGAGTGTGCCGCTTCTCGATCCTTAGGATATTGGCGAAATCTTCGCTCACCGAGCCGTCCATCCGCATCACCTGTTCGGCGTCGAAACCTTGTGCTTGCGCGTGTTTCAGGTAGTGCTCTTTCTGTTCATGAAACAAGCCCCAGGCCTTGTCATGTTCGCCTGCTTTCACAGCTGCTTTTGCGGCATGTTTCGCGTCCGCGGCTTTGCCCAGATAGTCGGACTTGCCGAGTTGATCCGACCAATCGAGCGACGGTTGCGCCTGTGATTGCTCGGAGGGTTTGGTTGGCGCCGGCGCGAGTGGCGTTTCGCGCTTTCCAGAGATCTTAGAAAATAGATTGCGTTTCATAGGCCGGCAGCTTTCGTCAGGTTTACACGGAAGCGATCTCGTCGTCGCTGATACCGGCGCGTCATTTGAGGGGAGGCGTGCCCCAACTGCTTTTGAACATGCCGCTCATCGACCTCGGCGTAGGACGCAAGTCCTGTGCGCAATGAGTGACCGGAGAAGAGCTTGAGCCGCTCGGCATCAGGCAATTCGGGCCGGATGCCAGCCTCCAGCATCGTCTTCTTGATCAGGCGGGCAACATGTTTGTCGGAAAGACGACTTGCCTGAACACCGGAGTTGTCCCGCAGCACCCGGCGGAAGATCGGTCCGTGGTCGATCCTGGCAAAGTGCAGCCACTGCTCAAGCGCGTGGACGGGGCAGGACTGATCGGATGAGCCACGGGCAACCTCGGCCTCCTTCCAGCCGGTCTTGGTCTTCTGAATGATGATCGCACCGCCATCTTCGAGTTCCACCCAGCCTTTGCCGTCCTCTGTGTCGTCGCGATTGACATCGAGCCCGACGATTTCCGACCGCCTGAGACCTGCAGCATAACCTAGAAGCAGAATGGAACGATCCCTCATGTCCCGAAGTCCAAAGGAGAGCAGGGCAACCATTTCCAGCAACTCCTCCGGAGAGATCGGTTCTTTTTGTTCCGGTGGCCGACCGTGTTTGCGACGGATGCCTGCCAAAACCGTTGCGATATGGCGATCCTTGCGATCGAGGCTTTGCCCGCGTTGCCGGTAGTTCCAGGAGAGGCCCGACAGGCGGCGCTCAATCGTCGAGACGGAGAGGGCAGGGGAGCCGTTCTGCGGCGCCGCCATCTCTGTGATGTAAAGCCCAATCAGCTGAGGATCCGGTGTAAGCTGATCCGCGCCACGACGCCGGCACCAGCTGGAATAGTGGGCCCAGTCCTGTTTGTAAGCCGCATTGGTGTTCTCGGCCGTCGCTTGTTCGGCATAGTCGCGCGCCGTCTCGACCAAGCGCTCCAGCGAGCTCGAGGAAACCACAGAGTCCGGAACAGTGGTGGTGCTCCCGGAGGAACGATCTCTCTCATCAAGCGGAGCAGGATTTGTCGGAGCAGGGGCCTCTGAGCTCGAAATCTCGACCGCTTTGCGTTGTTTTGTTACCATTTCCAGAGAGTAATTCTTAACGTCCGATAATGCAACATTATTGGACATAGAAAAGAACCGCAGGGTGGGGCGGTTTATACAGTATATTGTAGCGGAAAGCGCCGCCGTGGGATAGTCTTGTAGCATGACATATGCCGCTGACAGCTTCGACACGCTACCCCGAACGCCCTCCTGGGTCACCTCCGCGCGGCCGGAAACCCCTGAAGATGTGGCGTTTTTGTCAGGCGCGGCGCTAAGCCATCTGCATCTTGTGTTGAGCCGGAATGACGTCCCCCAGACCTTGCTTCGGGCGCGGCTGGCACTGCGCGCGGCAGAGGCCTGCGTGACGCACCAGGGACGACCGGAACGGACCTCAGAGCTGCGCGATGTCGTGGCGTTCCTGCAGCCCGGCGATAACTCGGGTCCTGCCGGGGAGGTTTATATGTCCTGGTTGCGCGCAGTCGAGCGTCCAGTCATCTTGAAGGCGCTGCCGCGGGCTTTACCGAGGATAGACGCGGACCAGATCGCAACGTGGCTCGACGGGTGCGACCCGCGCGGCGCAGGGCAGGGGACGCCGGTCCCACGCGCCGCGACCGTGTTGCAAGCCGTGACTGAGGAGCGTCCGCGGGACCACACCGCGTCACTGCTGCTCGCGGATGCGGCATTGGCACATGCGCTCGGGTTGAGCCATGTCCTGCCGCTCCTCGCGCTCGGTCTCAAGCGGGCCGATCTGCGGAAGTCCGATACGGGCCTACGACTGGCCTGCCATCGGGCGATCTCGGCGGCCGCGGCCGAAGTAGTGCGTGAGGCAGCAAACCTGTCTCGCCGAGCGGCGCGCCTGAAAGAGGTTGCCCCCAATCTCCGGGCGAAGGGCGCTGACGAGGCAGTGGCGTTGTTCCTGAAACGGGAAGCGGTTGCCCCGACGTCTTTGACGTCGCTGCGATCAGATCGCGCCGCGCGACGGTTCTGTGACCGTCTGGTGGACCTTGGCGCTGTGCGCGAGTTGACCGGGCGCGACACCTTCCGGCTCTACGGGATCTGATCGATGGCCAAGGACCATGCCGACATCGATCTGGACCGCGAGCTAGAGGACCTTCCGACCGACCTGCGCTGGCGGGAATGGATACGCCGTATCGAGGCGGTGCTCTTTGCCAGCGCCTCGCCGGTGCCGCGCGAAGGTCTCGCCCGCGTGGTGGGGCAGGGGGTCTCGGTCGATCTGTTGATCGATGGCCTGATGGCTGATCTTGAAGGACGGTCCTTCGAAGTCGCGTCGGTCGTCGGCGGGTGGATGCTGCGCACGCGGTCGGCCTATGCCCCGGCCATCAAAGCTGCGGCGGATGTGGACGACCAATACCTTGATTTGCGCGAATTCGATGTCGCGGTGCTGGCGGCCATCGCCTACCATCAGCCGATCACCCGGGACGGACTCAAGGATATCTTCGGCAAGGAGATCAGCCGCGATTTGATTGGGCGGCTGCATGCCCGCGGCCTGATCGGCACGGGCCCACGATCCCCGCGGCGCGGGGCGCCCTATACTTATGTGACGACGGAACAGTTCCTCGTTGCCTTCGATCTGGAGACGCTCCAGGACTTGCCGGACCGGGAGCAGTTGGAGGATGCGGGGGTTGCAGGTGAAGGACCACAAGTCGTTTTCGGCTAGTCTGTTGCCGGTGTTGTTGGGTGCAAAGGCTCTGTGCGAGCACTGTTTTCCTCATATGCTTTCGAGTCTTTCCGGTTTCCGTTGCCGTTGCCTGACGCAAATTCGATCGTTCTGCTTATCGTTTCATTCGCCGTGCAACGATTCATGCGGCGTGACAGAAATAGTCGCAATTTCAATGCGATAATCGTTTCGGCCATTTCACCAAGTCGGCTTTTGCTTCCTGACCCAAGAATCGTTTCAAAATCTGTGAAACGAAAACTTGCGTCGAGGAAAAATGTAAGTGTATCAATATTCTAATCGTTTCAAACTTACGGAATATCGTTTCATGGCCTTGTCGGATCAAGACGTTCTCGAATTTGTCGGCGAGAACCCGGGTGCCGGACGCGATGCCATCCGGAAGGGCGTTGCAAGGGATGTGAGCGAAACCACTGTATGGCGCCTCTTGAAGCGCATGGTGGAAGAAGGTCGCCTCGAAGTATCTGGCAAGGGCAGGGCGACGGGATACAGGATCGCCGGGGGTGCGGTCGTGCGGGCGCATTTGTCGACGCCGTACAACAGGCGAGCGCCGGTGTCCTATCGACCGGAGTTTCTCGACGCATACGTCCCGGAAAAGACCTGGTACCTGTCTGCGCCAGACCGCGAAAGGCTGTTGGAGGCCGGCCGCCCGCAGGGAGGCGCAATTCCAGCCGGAACATACGCACGTCGGATCCTTGAACAGCTTCTGGTCGATCTCAGTTGGGCGTCGTCCAGGATGGAGGGGAACACCTACGACATTCTGCAGACTGAGCGACTGATCAGGTTTGGCGAAGAAGTTGCGGGAAAGGATCGAAAAGAAGCCCTGATGATCCTCAACCATAAGGAAGCCATCCAGTATGTCGTCGACAATCTCGATGAGATCGGGCTTCGGCGTCCGGATATGTTCGCGATCCATGCGCTGCTCTCAGACGGTCTTTTGGCGGACCCGGCGATGTCGGGCCGGTTGCGTGCGATGCCGGTCGGGGTCTCGCACTCGAGCTATCGACCGCTCGACGATGCGGTCACGATCGCAGAGGAGTTCGACATCCTGCTGCACAAGGCTGCGCAGATCACCGATCCGTTCGAGCAGTCCTTCTTCCTCCTGGTGCACATCCCGTATCTCCAGGCTTTTGCCGACGTCAACAAGCGGACTTCACGCGTGGCCTCGAACATCCCACTTCTGAAATCGGATCTTGCGCCGATGTCGTTCACGACGATGGAGGACAGCGATTACATCGACGGGCTCATCGGGATCTATGAACTGAACAACGTCGCGTTGCTGCGCGATGTCTACATAGACGCGTATCTGGCTTCTGCGGAAAAGTACCGAGTTCTCCGCGCTGAGGTAGAGAGCCCGGAAAAAGCGGCTTTGGCCTATCGGGACTTTGTTCGCGCAGCCGTCCGGCGTTGCGTTCTCGAGTTCAAGGAGTTCCGAAACGATGCTGTTGATGAGATGGCTTTGGCTGCTGGCGTGCCCGAGGCTGATCGAGCGGACGTTGTCACTTATGTCCGTGAGCAGATCGCAGGGCTCCATGAAGGCAACGTAATCCGCTATCGGCTGAAACCAGATGATCTGGAAGGAGTGAACCTACGCTAGATCGTCGATCAAGCCGGACCGAGGAACTTCAACGCATCAATAGCGCATTCAATCATTGCGATAGTCGTTGCAATGATGGGCATCCAAAATAGTGTAGTGCGGAGAGGGTTCTGTTAATGTCTTCAATATTCAAGTTTTTCCGAATTACATTCTTTCTTGTCCTGTATTCCTTTTTGTGCGTGGTCGTGGTGACCACAATGCTTCAGGATTGGCCGGACGGCGGCCAGATGCTGTTTGCGTTCGGTGTTCCTGTCATTCTCGTGTGGTGGCAGGAAAAACGGAGATCGCGGAAAGTCGCTGCGCAAGCGCAAGCCAAGGGAAGTTCCGAACGTCGAACATCCCGATCTGAGCCGAAAGCGCGACCAAGTGCCTACGACAAACGTGTCGAGCGTGAGCGGGCACGAACTCGCGAAGCCAATGTTTCCAAAGCATCGGCTGCGACTCAAGCCTATTCCCCACCGAAGCAGGACTACGCCGAGATCGTTCGCGCTGGAAAGTCTGCTGCGCCCGCTCTTGCGGCAGCCGCTGAAAGAAAAAAATCTGGACGAGTTGCATCGAGCAGGTCGTCCCGAACAAAGAAGAGTGGATGGGTCCCGTCTACCGAAACTGCCAGCGTGGCCGGCCGCAACATCGGCGGGATGGTCTATGTCGGTACGCCTCCCTTGCTGAACTCCTACGGGTATCGCGACAAATGCCGAGCCTATATCGATCCGTCCCTTTCGGTCGCACGATCAGGCACGGACAAGGCTGGCGATGGCATGCCGTATTGGCCTGGATACTCGAATATTTCACCTCAGTGCCGGGCGACCTACCTCGACTGGTTGGCCAGCGGGCGAAACGATGCCTCCTATAACCCCGGCTACATGTTCCTGTATTTCTATGGGTTGGAGCGTCGCTTCTTCGTCGATCAGTCAAATGAAGATGCCAAGGATATCGTCCAAGAAGTTCGGCGGCTCCAGTCGCTTTACTCTGACAACCACTCCGTCAGGCGCTATTTGGGTGAGTTCCTCGACATTGCGATGCTTGCTGAAACCGACCTCGACGCCATTGAGCCTATTTTCGAGAAGCAGGGCTGGGAACTTCCGTTCTCACTCAAATACGCAATCGGAGCTCGGATCGACAAAGGTGAGCACCTGACAGCGGACTGGTTGCTGAGTTGGTTCATTTGCCATCCCGAAAGCAATTTGAGAACCCCCGCGTCGCGGTGTCGCGACGAATTCATCGCTCTTTTCCGCATGCGATTTGATCAGCGCTTTCCGGACGCCCTTAAAGTTACAAAGCCTAGGAAAAAGCTTACGGCGTCCTATCGCGCCGCTTCTAGTGAGTTTGAGGGATCGGCCAATCCAACAGTGGATGGAAAACCGGTGCCGGATATTTCTGGCTTGCGCAAACCGGTCGAGATTGCCCAGGAACTGGCTGATGAAGTGATGATCGATCTCGACAAGCTTAGTCGTTACTTGGGCCGAAATCCTGACGGTCGCGGAAGCGTTGAAGCCCATGCATTGCTGCCCTCGGAACTTTGGGAGGCCTTCCCATCTGAGAAAATGGAACGCTTGAAATCCTGGGCTGCCGATATCGTAGATCGGGGCGGATTGGTGCCGCTTAAGGAGGTTATCGGATACCTCGAGGGAGAAACGAACGAGAAGATCGGAAAACGGCAGATGACAGGAGTGGCCGACGCGCTCGCGCGCCTCGGTTTCGGTCTGGCGCCCGACCCTCGGTTTGCGCTCCGGTCGCCCAAAGCGGAGGAACCCGTTGTGTTGTTTAACCTAGGCGAACCCATCGAAAGACTGGAGGAAGTTTCCGACAGCTATCGAAGAGCCTTGATCGAATTGGCACTTGGGTCGTTCGTCGCCCATGCGGATGGTCGCATCGCGGAGCCTGAACGCAGGGCGCTGGAAGATCAAGTTTCTGCCGCGGCCCTTAGCGATCAAGAACGCCGCAGGTTGCATGCAAACCTTGAATGGTTCCGGGCCGTGCCACCGGACATGACGCTTCTGCGGCGCAAACTGAAGGAGGTGGGCCAAGACAGTCAGGCCGCTATTCGGGCAGCGCTTGTTGGTGCAGCACATGCCGATGGCATTATTCACTCCGATGAAGTCGCGAGCATCGAGAAAATTTACAAGGCTTTGGGTCTTGATCCTGCGCTGGCCTACTCGGATTTGCATGCTGGCGAAGTTTCGGATGGTCCTCGCACTGTTCGTGCATCGCAACCGGGTCGCCCGGGCGAAGCGATACCCGAACTTGAAAAAGCCAGCGGACCCAAGCTCGACGCGTCGCGGATCGCAGCAATCCGTTCAGACACCGAGCGCGTGTCATCTGTCCTGGGCCAGATCTTCGATATCGAAGAGGACGAAAACGTTGCCTCCGGGCCTGCCAACCAAAGTCATTTGGCAGGGCTGGACCCGAAACACGGCGCCCTTGTCCTCGAACTGGTAACTCGGGAGCATTGGTCTGAAACCGAGTTCGAGACGATCTGCGCTTCGCACGGCTTGATGGCGTCTGGGGCTTTGGAAGTCGTGAATGAATGGGCTTTTGAGATCTACGATGAAGCGCTTCTCGACGAGTATGATGGATATGACGTGTCTCCGGAGATTGCGGAGGCGGTAAAAGAAAAAATGAGTGCGGGGGACAGGGATGTCGAAGTTGAAACCACGTGAACGCGATGCAATCGTACAGGCGCTCCGGGCTGGGGTCGTGCCCAAGCTCGGTTTGCGCCATATTCAGGTTGGCCGCGTCCGAGAGATTGAAGAGCTCGTCAAAGACATGGACCGGATATCCGATGGCGGATCGGCGATCCGGTTCATCATCGGGGAATACGGATCGGGCAAGACGTTCTTCATGAACCTGATCCGCCTCGTGGCTCTGGAGAAAGGCCTGGTCGTGATGTTCGCGGATCTGGCGCCGGATCGGCGCATTCACGCGACCGGCGGACAAGCTCGAGGGCTTTATGCCGAAATGGCCCGCAACCTCTCGACGCGAACAAAGCCCGATGGTGGGGCATTGGCCAGCGTGGTGGAGCGGTTTGTCAGCCAGGCTCACCGAGACGCTGAAGAACGGGATTTGCCAACAGGGTCTGTCATCCGTGAACGCCTTGGCCACTTCGAAGAACTTACCGGGGGGTTTGAGTTCGCTGAAGTCATCCGTCGATATTGGGAAGGCCATGAGACCGGCGACGACCAGTTGAAATCCGCGGCCCTGAGGTGGCTGCGCGGTGAATTCGCGACACGCACCGACGCGCGCAAGGCGCTTGGAGTGCGAACGATCATCGATGATGCCAGTGTCTATGACCATCTGAAGCTGATGTCGGCATTCGTGTGTGAAGCCGGTTACAAAGGTTTGCTCGTCGGCCTCGACGAGATGGTGAACCTCTACAAGCTGACCTCGTCGCAGGCTCGCAATGCAAACTACGAACAGATCCTCCGGATCCTGAATGATGTGCTGCAAGGCAGTGCCGAGAACCTCGGATTTCTCATGGGCGGGACTCCGGAGTTTCTGATGAACACCCGTCGAGGGCTCTACAGTTATGAAGCCCTCCAATCGCGTTTGGCCGAAAACACTTTCGCGCGAGACGGATTGGTCGACCTTTCAGGACCAGTTGTCCGGCTGGCCAGCCTGACCCCTGAAGACCTCTTCGTTCTTCTGGCCAATGTCCGGCGGATCATGCAGGACGGCGCCGGTGCTCTGCCGGACAATGCGCTTGAGGCCTTCATGGCGCATTGCTCGGACCGGATCGGTGAAGCTTACTTCCGCACCCCGCGCAATACGGTGACCGCATTTGTGAACTTGCTTTCCGTGCTTGAGCAAAACCCCGGTGTCGAATGGAGCAATCTGATCGAAAAGATCGAGGTCTCCGAGGACCTCGGCGAAGACATGACCGAAGTAGACGAGTCGACTGGCGCCCAAGACCCCGGTGACGATGATCTGATCAGCTTCAAGCTCTGACGCCGATGAGCAATGCGTTCGACAAACTGGCGAGGCCTGTGCAGAAATGGATACGCCAGCAAGGATGGCGCGAACTTCGGGACATCCAGGCGCGTTCCATCCGGACAATCTGCGAGACCAATGCCGATTTGATCGTTGCGGCCTCCACGGCGGGCGGAAAGACCGAGGCGGCGTTCCTGCCGTTGATTTCACAGGTGCTTGACGCGCCGTGCGACGGCATCGGCTTCGACCTGCTCTACATCGGTCCGCTGAAAGCCTTGATCACGGATCAGGCCATGCGGCTGGAGGGCATCTGCCAGGAAGCAGAGCTTCCGGTTGTTCCCTGGCACGGGGATGTCTCGCAATCTATCAAGACGCGCGCGTTGAAATCTCCAAAAGGGATCCTGCTGATAACCCCAGAGTCCCTAGAGGCACTTTTCATTCGTCGTGGTTTAGAAATCGCTCGCCTGTTTGGGGCCACGCGGGCGGTAGTAATCGACGAATTGCACACGGTTTTAGATAGCGAACGCGGTGTCCAGCTTCGTTCACTGCTCACACGGCTTGAGCTCGCTATAAAGCGCCCGATCCGACGTGTAGGTCTGTCAGCTACTCTGGGCGACATGGACCTCGCCAAGGCTTATCTTCGTCCTGATGCCGCAAACGCTGTCGAGCTGATTGAAGCAGATGGCGGCGAAGCTGAACTCAAGCTCCAGCTTCGCGGCTACCTCTCAGGCGGTGAAGATGAAAACAGCCCATCAGCAACGGACGCCATCGCAGCCCATCTGTTCAAACACCTTCGAGGCAGCGACAATCTGGTCTTCGCCGGAGCGCGCCAACGGGTCGAGATTTACGCAGATCGGTTGCGGGAGCTTTGCGAACGCGAAGGCCTGCCGCAGGAGTTTTATCCCCATCACGCGAGCCTCTCCCGCGAACACCGTGACTTCGTGGAGCGCCGTCTAAAGGACGCCGCAAAACCGACAACTGCCGTATGTACGTCGACACTAGAGCTTGGTATCGACATCGGCGACGTAACCTGCGTGGCACAAATCGGCGCGCCGTTCAGCGTCGCAGCGCTGCGGCAGCGGCTCGGGCGTTCAGGCCGGCGTGAAGCGCAACCGGCCATTCTCAGGCAGTATGTTGTCGAAGCCAAGTTGACGCCTGAGAGCAGTTTCGTGGATCGCCTTCGCCTCGGCCTGATCAGGTCCATCGCGATGATAGACCTGCTGCTGGAAGGCTGGTGCGAACCGCCAAAACCGCAGGCGCTACATCTTTCGACACTCATCCATCAGATACTGTCGGTCATTGCGCAGCGCGGCGGTGCGTCTGCAAGCGTAGTCTACAACGTGCTGTGCCGCGAAGGCCCCTTTAGGAAAGTCACAACCGATGTCTTCGCCGATGTGTTGCGGGCGGTCGGTCATCCTGAATCCGGTTTGATCGAACAGTCCGGTAGCGGGCTGTTACTCTTGGGCCCGAAGGGCGAGAAACTGGTCGAGCACTACAGCTTCTACGCGGTTTTCCAGACGCCTGAGGAATTCCGTTTGGTTGCAGACGGGCGGGAGCTCGGCACTCTGCCGATCGACAATGTCCTTGCCCCGGGGCTGCTGCTTATCTTCTCCGGGCGGCGTTGGGTTGTTCAAGAAATCCATGACAGCGAAAAGGTGATTGTAGTCAAACCAGCGAAAGCCGGTGTGCCACCTGTCTTTGGCGGTGATCCGGGTGATATTCATGACAAAGTAATTGATCGAATGTTCGCGGTACTCGAGGGTAGTGCCCTGCCGGCTTACATGGACCCGGCTTCTCTGAAGATGTTGGAAGAAGCGCGCACACATTATGACCAACTCGGGTTCCGGACCGAGAACATCCACGCTCTTGGCGAGCACGCATCGATTGTCGCAACGAGGGTTGGGACAGTGAAGACGTCAACTCTCATGCTCGCACTCAGGAGCGTAGGGTTCTCGGTTGAGCAGCATGACGGGTTTCTGATGGTGGAGGCCGGTGACGAAACACCCTATCTTCGAGCGGTGCTGGCAGAAATGGCATCTGGCGAACCTCTTGACCTGTTCGGCGATGCCGGAAACCTAGCGACGGAAAAGTTTCACATTTATCTTTCGATGTCACTTATACAATTGGATGCCGTTTCTTCAAAACTAGCACCTGATCATCTGCCTAGCATGATCGATCGGATTGCTAAGCCATAAGGGCGTATTTTGTTGAAAAACTCTTCCTTGATCGACGCATGAACTGCTGATTCAATTCTTCCAATGGGCGTGAGGATTGGCGATGATGGGACCGAGGCAGGAAGCGCAATCGTCGCTGTTCTATGAGTTCTCATTGGAGAACCACATTCCCCAAGATCACTTGCTTCGGTCGATTGATCGCTTTGTTGATTTGAGCAGCATTCGAGCGCATCTCGCGGATTTTTACAGCCACACCGGTCGTCCATCGGTCGATCCTGAACTGCTGATCCGGATGCTGCTGGTCGGCTATTGCTTCGGCATCCGATCCGAACGGCGGCTTTGTGAAGAGGTGCATTTGAACCTGGCCTATCGCTGGTTCTGTCGTCTCGATCTGACTGACCGCGTGCCTGATCATTCGACGTTCTCCAAAAATCGGCATGGCCGGTTCCGTGAGAGCGAGCTGCTGCGTCATCTGTTCGAGACGACTGTTGCGCGTTGCATCGCGGAAGGTTTGGTTAGCGGTCAGCGCCTGGCAATTGATGCCAGCCTGATCGAGGCGGATGCCAACAAGCAGAATTCGACACCCAAAGAAGAATGGTGCGCCTCTGACATCGACCCGACCAATGCCCCTCGCGCCGTTCGCGAGTATCTCGACACGCTGGATGAGGCGGCTTTCGGGGCTGCGAGCGAGGTCCAGCCTAAGTTCACCTCCCATTCCGATCCGGCGAGCCAATGGACGGCCGCCAGAAAAGGCCCCGCATTCTTTAGCTATTCTGACAATTATCTGATCGACACGGATCATGGCGTCATCGTCGATGTGGAAGCCACACGGTCCATCCGACAAGCTGAGGTCGGATCAACTAAGACCATGCTGGATCGGGTAGAGGACAAGTTCGATCTGCATCCCGAACGCCTGATCGCGGACACCGCCTATGGCACCGGACCGCTTCTGGGCTGGTTGGTCGATCGCAAGATCGCACCGCACATCCCGGTCTTCCACTGCCCGGCAGGCGATTGCAAAGCAATCTGCCGAGAGGGGACAAGTCCGGTCGCAACGATGGAACATGGACCCGCGCCGACTTCGAATGGGACGCCGAAAACGATCTATATGTCTGTCCCGAAGGTCACGCCCTGAAGCAGTTCCGCCGTAACTACTCAGACCCGAACAGGGGGCCGACTGGCAAGGGCACGGCGCGCTATCGCGCCTTGAAAGAAGTCTGTCAGATCTGCCCATCCAAAGCCAAATGCTGTCCGAACGCCGATGCGCGGAAGATCACCCGTGAGGAGCACGAAGACGCTCGTCAGGTCGCACGCGACATCGCCAAGACCACGCAATACGACATCTCGATGAAACTCAGAAAGAAGGTCGAGATGCTCTTCGCTCATCTCAAACGCATTCTTGGTCTTGGCCGCCTCCGATTACGCGGACCATGCGGTGCAAATGACGAATTCCTCCTCGCCGCCACCGCCCAGAACCTCCGCAAGCTGGCAAAGATCTTTCCCGCACCGCAGCAAACGCGCAAAGCCTGACCCGAAAGGCGCTCGCGTCGCATTCACACGCCCACTTTCTGCGCCAGCAACACGTTGTTTTTCCACAGAATCGGCGGGAAGCGGAAGTTCGCTGCGTATGCAAAATTGTGCCAACTATGTTTCATAGCGGACGCTCGGGCGCGGTCTGTGAGCCCAAGCTTCCAAGTACACTTTTTGACTCTAGGAGTCTTAAATCATGTGGTTGGGCACCTTATTAACTGGGTTGCAACAAGTCCCCTCTGCATCAGTGCCGAACTTCCACACTTAACTTTCTAAATTGTCTCAGTTTCGATGAACGCCCTCGTCCCACCTAGATCAGAGAAAGCCCTGGTACGGCAGCTGAGTACGATAATTTGCTGATCTTTCGCCGCATGCGACAGCATGTTGAACATCATTGAAATCCGCTCGTCATCTGTGTGTACGAGTGCGTCATCAAGGATCAAGGGCACGAGTCTGCCCTGTTTTGCGAACAGCTTTGCAAAAGCCAAGCGAGTCAGGATCGCGATTTGCTCATAAGCACCGCCGGACAGCACGTTAACGTCGTCCTCGACACCGTCACGGATGATCTTACCAACAAGCATCTTTTCAGGATCAAGTTCAAAATCTGCCCCGGCATGTAACTGCGCCAACAGTGGGCCCAGTTCGTTGCGGATCGGTTCGAAGTACGTTTCTTGAGCATCGTTGCGCGCTTCATCAAGATGCGCGATGAGCATGTTTAAGGCCTTCGCTTGTAGCTCATATCGTTTTGTGCGCTCTGAAGCCTTTGCAAGTTGGTCGGTTACTTCTGCGAGCTTCTCTTCGACGGCGCCTTCAGACTGCGTTTCAATAGCTCCGTCCACGCGTGCAAGTTCGCGCTCTAGTTTGTTGATTTCATCGCGGTCTGCTTTCTCAGCGCTAAGCAAGCGCTCATGGGTTGACCGCGCCATGTCAAGATCAGGTGCGTTTGCCTTTAGGTCCACGAGCGTCTGCGCCGCCTTCTCTTCCTTCTCAATCTCTTCGTCACGGGATGTTTGAAGTGCAGCAAGGGCGGCATCTTCACCCTGAGGCTTTGTCAGCAACATCTTTTCTTCCAAGAGATGGTTCAGCACACCGGTGGCTTCGGCAACATCATTTGCAGCCTGCAGGGCGGCTGTCTGAAGCGGTTGAATGCTGGACCTGAGATCCTCTAGATCATCATCGAGGACGGATATCTGCTCTTCGATCTGCACAGCAGAAAGGTCGATAGTCTCAGAACTAGCAGGGCCCGGGGGTTGATCAGCTGGCGAATGGCCAAGCTCATTGCAAAGCGCCTGCCACTCCCCATCCAGAGCCTCGACGCCATCAGGCGCTAACCCTCTGATTTCTGCTAAGGCGACAGCCCTGTCGTTCCCCGCGCCTTGACGCGCATTAAGCGCGCTGCGGGCTTCTTGCACTGATTGAACACCAAACGCCTGAAGGGCTGCTGCCTGATCTGCTTCTAACGCGTCTGGATCTTCGATACCCGCACCTGCCCCAGCCGCTGGAGAGAGATTAACGGCTCCATACCCCGAGAGTTTCAGTGTGAGGGGACGGTCAATCAGCGCTTCTTTTTCAGGTTCGAGCGCCACTCCGTCGCATTCGGCAGTTCCTGCTGCCGACGGTTGGACTGAGAATTTTGCAAATTGTGCGTGCCGTTGCTCATGCGCCACGCTGATACGCCGCCCAAGGTCAACAACGTGATCAAGGTCAATTTGCGTTATTTCGGCGCGCTCCAAAATCACTTCCGCATCTCGGAGCTTTGTCTGAGGTACCGAAAGCTGGCTGATGAGATCAGCGAGCACGCGCATCCTCTCCCATTTTTGGAGGGATTTCTCGGCCGCTCGCGCAGCGCTCAAAGATTGGACCAGATCGCGTCGTTCCGTTTCTTTTTGCGCGATCACTGCCTTTGCGTCCGCCAAGGCAGTATCTGATTTAAGTAGTACCGCTCGAAGATCGGACGTTTGTGCCTCTCTTAGCGTGATTTCATCAACGAGCTGCTGACGGCGTTCCCGTGTGTCTGTGATGTCTTTGATTTGACGGATCAGCTGGTTCTTTTCTGCTTCAATCAATTGGAGCGCCTTGTCGGCGTCCGTCACATTGCGATCGTGCTGCTGTGCCATTTGATAGGCTTCTTCGGCCAAAGTGAGTTCTTGAATCCGCGCTTCCTGTTTTTGCGGATCATGCAGAGCGCGCAGACGCAACTTAGCCTGTCGTTTTGTTGCTAGGGCCTCCGAAAGAACTTTTACATCTGCCTCAAGCCGCTCCTTATGCTGGAGCAGTTCATCGATGCTGTCCTCGATCGTTTTCCATGGGCTTCCAGCCTTTGCTTTAAGACTTTTCGTGGCTAAAGCATCTAGTTCCTTGCGGCATTGCTCGACAATTTTGTCCATGCGACGCCCGCCTGTCACCGCATCAATCTGACCTCTCACGCTGGACATCAAGTCGCGACGCGCCGCAACATTGCTGGCGTCCTTGTCTTTGCCAATCGGATCTACATGAGTTGACCCTTGCCTCACCCAAAGCAAACCAGCAGGTCCTTTGTTCACCTTGTTGATATTGTCTTCAATCCAGGCTTCAGCGTCACCTTGTTGTTTGATGACCTGCCCACTCCCGCAGTCGATAACTCTTGCTGACTTTTGAACCAGAAACGATTTCTCTACCCGGAATTCCTTCCCATCAATTTCTACAACAGCTGCCACGGACGCGGCACCGCCAGAATACGGCTGTAAGTTCCTAACCTCTTGCGAGGATGACCCATGCGGCACAAAGAACAATGCGTGCAGTGCATCAAAGAAGGTGGACTTTCCTGCTTCATTCTCTGCAGTGATGGTCGTCAAACCGTCGCCAAAAGGCCCTAGCTGCGCTTTCTGACCGCCGAAACGACGTACATTTGTCAACTCAAGCTGACGCAGCTTCATTGGGACGGCTCCTGTTGGGAAATATGGAACAGATGTGTCAAAGCAATTTGTGCGATCTGAACATCCTCAGCTGTCCGGCCCTGAAGATCCGTGGCTTCAAAAAGGCTGTCCGCGGCAGCCCGCAAAGCGCCACCAGTGGCAATCAAATCAAGATCATCGACGGCCTGCTCGATACCCAATCGGTCGAAGATGGCTTCGAAGTAATGAAAGTCGTCAGCGATCTGTTTGCAGGTTTCCCGAAGTTGGCTTTGTTCAAGCAGTCCAAGCCGCCCAGATGCCTCAAACCGAACCAACGTCTTATCCCGATCCGAAGCCGGGAGTGCCTCAGTCAATTGCGACACCGGATCCGTGCCCGCAAAGAAGTCTAGCGCTAGTAACCGCCAGTCAAATTGCCCAATCGGAACGGGTGTAACCTTCGGGACATCACCTTGCGCTGGTATCTCAACAAGTAGCGCACCCGCTAGGGCATGTCCTTTGAAGCTGTCCGCTTCAGGGCTACCCGAATACCAGGTCCGCGGCGTTATTGACTTTTGACCATGCCAATCGCCAAGGGCCAGATAGTCAAGGTTGGAAAGCTCTGCTCGATCCGGCCGAATGACCGCAACTGTTCCCTCTTCGCTGCCGAAGTCTAGAATGCCGCCGTGTGCCAATCCGATCCTGAAACGCTCTCCTGTCGATGCATCCTGCATCCAGTCCGTCAGGTCTACGCCGGGATTGCGCACTGTTGGGGGTGCCGGAAGGACGGCAACGTTGTCCCCGATTTCGATAATCTCCGGTGTTAAAGCAAGGATCACATTGTCTGGCCTGTCACGCTGAATCCGCTCCCAAAGATCAATAGCTGCAAGGCTGTCGTGGTTCCCAGGCAATAGGATCCATTGCAGATCAGAAAATTCGCCAATGATGTCTAGGGCACGGCGAACCACCTTGGAAGGCGGAGCTTCGGCGTCGAAGGTGTCTCCGGCAATCAAGATGAACTCAGCTTTGCCCGCCCTTGCGGCATCACCAAGACGTCTCAACGCGTCAAGGCGGGCCATTCGGAGCGCCGCCTGTGTATCGGCGTCGAACCGACCGAAAGGTTTTGCAAGGTGCAGGTCGGCAGTATGAAGAAATCGCACCAGAAAAACTCCAAAAAAATTTCCACCACCGTAGGCCTTCAAGGATATGCCTGCAATCAGGCAATTTCAGAAACGCCTACAAAGAAGCCCGTCAAAAAACTAATCAGCTGCTTCGCGGCATAATCAGCATGCTTTTGCTCTAATTCATCGCATTACCGTGCTAAATTCATGCTGGATGCATTGATCCGAGACACTCCATAATCTAGCCTTACAACTAGAGGTATTTCATGACGAATTTTTTCCACCGGATTTTCGGCGTTGCTGACAAGAACATCAACATCACTTCGGAAACAACTGAGAACCGGAAACCCGAACCCCTGATCCGGATATCTGGCGAACCGGACCGTAAATTTGAATTGTTGAAGACGGGAACATTTAGGTTCGTGGCCGTTGATGTAGAAACCGCCAACAGCAACAATCACAGCATCTGCCAAGTTGGCCTAGCCATGGTATCTGATACTGGCGAGATCCACACCGTAAGTTTCTTGGTCAATCCAGAGGAAGGGTTCGACGACTTCAATGTTCGGCTTCACGGAATAAATGACAACGCCGTTTGCCATGCGCCTATTTTTGAGGTGATGCTTCGATCATTGCGACCGTTTTTAGAGCGACACACGCTCATCCAGCACAGTGGTTTTGATAAGCGAGCCTTCGATGCAGCTTGTAAAACGAAAGGTATTCCGAGCCTGCGAACAAAATGGCTCGATAGCGTCATTATCGCCCGAACAGCTTGGCCAGAACTAAAGGGCAATGGAGGCCATGGATTGGCTAGCCTCAAAGCATTCTTGGACTTAGATTTTGATCACCACGACGCTGAAGAAGATGCCCGCGCCGCAGCTGAAGTTGTTCTTCTTGCAGAATCTCAATCTGGTGAAAAATTCCCAGAACTGGCAAAAACAGCAAAACAGAGAAATCAGAACTTTCCCGCCTCGGTGGCAGTTGAAGGAAACCAAAGCGGGCCGCTCTATGGGCACGTTGCTTGCTTTACTGGGCAGCTGTCTCTTAGCCGGACCGAGGCTGCAAAAATAGCTGCTGGCGCTGGCATTACTGTCAAAGCTGGCATGTCAAAGAAGGTCACTTTGACCGTCGTTGGAGAACAAGATTTGGCTACTCTCGTGGGGCACACCAAGAGCTCCAAACACCGTCGCGCCGAAGAACTTATCAACGAAGGCTATAAGATTCGCATTATCGGTGAACTGGAGTTTCTTGAACTAGTTGGCAAATTGCCTTCTTGAAGTAGCGAATTTCTAAGCAACGACCTTTCCTTGTGGTCCAAACACCATTGATCGGAGATCCGAATGCCCTACGTAAACTCATCCGCTATGTCCCGTATTGAATGGGACAGTGGAACCCTTTCGATCTGGTTTACGGGATCTGGAAGATACGACTATTACAATGTACCCAAAACGATCTACGAAAGGTTACTTGCTTCAAGGTCGAAAGGAACGTTTTTCAATGGTCATATTCGAGACCAATACGGGAGCTAACCAAAGTGCGCGATGATAGCGTAGAGTTCATCAAAATTGTGAGATTATCGTAGGCTGGAAAATATATGCCGGTCCCCATCATTTACATATTGGTACAAACATGAAGATAAAAAACATTGAAATTCGAAATTTCAGATCAATCAAGCACGAGAAACTAGACTGTACGCAGTTCAATTCGTTTGTTGGCCCGAACGGGTCAGGGAAATCGACGGTCTTGAATGCACTTAACGTATTTTTTGGAGAAATTAGCGCGTTTTCAGAAGAAGATTTTCACAACCGGGACACGAGCGCTCCCATCGTGATCAAAATCACGTTTCATCACCTAAGTGACGATGCGGCGGAAGAGTTTAGCCACTACGTGAGGGCGGGTCTTCTTGTTGTCCAATCGGAAGTCGCGGTCAATTCCGACGGGTCTTTCAAGAAATCCGTGCGCGGAGAGCGCCTTGTATTCTCTCCCTTCAAAGAATTTTTTGAAGCCAAGTCGGCGAAAGAACGCAGCGACATTTTTAAACGCCTGCAAGAAGAATACAAAGGAATAGGAGACGCCACCAATGACGACAATCGTCGCGCGGCCCTTGCAGACTACGAGGAGGCGCTCCCAGATACCGAAAAGCAGTTGGCTGTAAGTGGTGCCGAATTCTTCGGCGTCAGTAAAGGCGCACACAAATTCCAACGCCATATCAGTTGGGTTTATGTTCCTGCGGTCAAGGATGCCTCCAGTGAGTCCGAAGAAGCAAAAACATCTCATTTGGGCAAACTGATCCAGCATACCATCAGATCTGGGATGGACTATGATGCAGAGCTTGACCGGATCAGAACTGAAGCACTTAATTCCTACTTGGAGCTCTTGTCCAACCAACGGACCCATTTGACGGCACTGCAGGGCCGGTTAGCAGAAAGGTTGCAGGCAGCCGTCATGACTGACGCCGACTTAACTTTGGACTGGAAGAAAGATGAAAAGTCAGTCTCCGTCCAAGAACCTGTGGCACGAGTTCAACTCTCTGAACGAGGTTATCTCGACAATGTTGAAAAATTTGGTCACGGACTACAGCGTTCGTTCCTGCTAGTTATTCTTCAAGAACTGATGGCAGTTGACAGTACGGTTAGCCCGACGCTGCTGCTAGGGTGTGAAGAACCCGAATTGTATCAACACCCACCACAAGCGCGGCATCTCGCTGAAATCCTAATGGAGCTATCAAGAGGTGATGCTCAAGTCTTAATCACAACACACAGTCCCTACTTTGTGGAGGTCGAGCACTTTGATGGCATCAAAATGTTCCGTAATGTTTCCGGATCGGTTTCGGTGTCTAAGTCATCGTTTTCGAACATTCTAAGTGATTACAATAAAGCTTTCGACAAGGCATTGCACAACGAGGATCAGGCGCGAACAAAACTGGCCATCCAGACACAACCGAAATTCAACGAAATCTTCTTTGCAGAGAAAGTCGTTCTAGTCGAAGGAATATCGGATCTTGCTTGTCTCGAGGCATACCTTCGACTTTCGGGCAAAAAATCAGATTTCCAGAAATCTGGTGCTTCCATCGTTGTTTGTGAAGGCAAAAGCTCACTTGCACTTATGCTCCTAATTGCAAAGAGTTTCAGGATACCATGTCATGTAATTTTCGATTGCGACTCGGGTTACGAACAGAAATTTCAAGAAAATCCTGACAGATACCAAGGAGCCCGGAACGAACACATTCGTGACAACGACGCAATCCTAGAGCTTGCGGGACACGGTAAACTAGGAACGTTTCCTGATGAGCATGTGTTTAAGGATAATCTCACAGCTTGGCATGTCGATATAGAGTCCACGCTAGATCAGGAGTTTGGCTCTGATTGCGAAGCCTTCCACCAGGCTGGAAGGAACGCTGTAGGCAATTTGCGGGGTTCAAAAAAGCATCCACTTTATGTTGCGGCGTCAATGTCGTCTGCTTGGGAGGCTGGCAAAAAATTTCCTGTTCTAGCAAAGGTTGTAACGGCTTTGCTGGCATGATGAATTCGCCACTTGTAAGCAGTTGACCCATTCAACGATAAACGAGATGCTCTAGTCTCGCCGACTATCTGAATCGTACACCCGATATTTGCGCCATCGTATCCGCGATGTTTTTATGGGTGCTCCGCGCTGTCAAAAAAGTCATGAACTGCGCAACGCTCTATTAGAGGGCGGCAAATCGAGCGTTGGACATCGAAGGTCTGCTTTGCGGGCTGCGACCGCAGTATCAGAGTTGGGTGGTGAAAGTCCGGTTAGGGCCGGGGTAAGCCATGCGGATGTTGTTTAGTAGCATTCATGCTTTGTCGGAGCGAAAGACGACCGCAATCCGATCCAAGATCTGTGTGTTTGCGTTTCGCGACGCGCTTTCGGCTGCAGCTAATAATTCTTCCATTCGGGTGCGCACGTCCGACATCGTTTTCGATTGTTGCTGCTCAAAGAATCCGTAAATGGCATCGATCCCCAGATAATCTGGGATATCTCTTTCCTTTTCACTTCGTTGGCTGACGTCCTGTTTGGCTTCAATCCAATGGGGATCGAGCTCCTGGGCCCAGGCCTCCGCTAGCTTTTCAAGTGACGGGAGCGTCAGATGCCCGAACCGGTTGTAGCCTTGGTTCTTTGAAGGACCCGACGCGAGAAACCTATCCAAAGACTCCAAGAGTGAAACCGTGCGCTCGGGACGGATATCCCAGTGTGCAAGACCTTCCAATGTCGGCTGAAGACCCTCGATTACAGAACTCAACTCAGATTCTGTCGGTCGTTCCTGGTGTTTTTCGGCCTTAACCGTTTCGCCATAGGCCTCGCGCAGCAGCCGCGTGACTTCTGGCTGATCCCGGATGATTTCTTGTCGATCGCCTATCTCGCGGACGGCCAAAAGTCGGGGTGGCAAATAAGACGCCTCGACCAACGAGGGCGAGCGCCCACCAAGGGCAATGATGGTCATCGGTGTCTTGCCGGCGAGAAGACACAGCTCAGCGCCCCAAAGGCTTTGAGGTTCGATGCGCTCTATGGACAGACGGAGATCGTTTGGTAGCTTGCGCCGCATATCTTCAACCAGATCGTAGAGGTTGTTCCGGCGAAGCGGCCGCGGTTTCTTGTGCTGCTCCAGGATCAGGTCGGTCAGATCGCCGGCAGAAAACTCGAGATACTCGTCTGCGAGATCTGAAGCACCAACGCCAGAAAGCAGAGCGATGGACTCGATGCGATCACGGCCCTTTTTGTCGGAAGAAAGCACAAGCCCGGGCAGATCGAACGTGGTGTAAGTGATCTTGGAATGCGGGCTGTCGATGCGGTCGATCCGCCCCAGGCCCTGAAGCATGCTCTTAATGTCGGAGGTTACGCCGACGATGCCTAGGGCTCGTGCACGTTGGAGGTTGATGCCTTCCGCCATTTGAAAGGTCATGAACATGGCTCGGCGACTGTCGTCGGACGCCTTCTTTCCGTCGAGAGCCAGGTATTCTTGGGCTTCGGCACCATTTCTAGCGACGGTAATGCCTGTACCGGGACCCAATTTGTGATTGGCGGCCACGAGGATGACGTCCGGTTTGGGGCCCTTCCGGGAGGAGAGGAGGCGTGCGTAGACCTCCAGAACGCCAATCCGTTCAGATAGGAAAATCACTTGCCGATGCTGATTGAGCATCTCCGCCATATGTTCGGCGCGCTTCTCATCGATCGCATCAAGTTCCCGGCGCTGGAGCAATTCACCGATGCGGTCACAAATCGGCGTCGTCGTTCGTTTGTCGAGAGGGAGTTCGCCACTCCTCGGCGTGATAGTGATTGTTGCAGTCTTCCCGCGGCGGCTTTCGCGTTCTGAACGCCTAAGGCTCTCTCCTATCGACGTGCGACCGCGCGCATCTGCATCCGCGGCCCGCCTACGTTCCCAATCTTCCCGCGCGAAGGTGATTGATGACCTCAAGATCGCCAGAAAGTTCCGAATGTGAATCCGAGCCTTGTCATGAAAGCGAACTTCTGTTTGGCCTGCTCGTTTTGGGTCGGCAGATACAAGAGTTGTGCCTGTCGAGATGCTCTCAGCCAGTTTTCTGATTTCGTCCAGGATAGCCGATTGCGCGGACGTGAGTTCGGCATCGATCCTGATGCTTTCGATCTCAGGGTACGCATAGATCCCAGGTCCGCGTTTCTTGGACTCTCCGACGCAATGCCGCTGACGCCGGACCACGTAGGGCGCCAGTGCGTCGGCCATGTCGGCCTGGATTTCGCGCGGATCGAGCCGCTTGCCGGCGAGACGCGCTTCGGCTTCTTCAATTGGTTGCGCGAGGTCTGCTTCAGACAGGAACATGTCTTCCATGCCAGACTGCTGACGATCCTCGAAGTTCTGCTTAAGAGTGCGGAGTGCGTTCAACTCCTGTGCTCTCTCGCGTCCCCGCTTGAGGTTGTCGTTGATCCTGGCGGTGATTTCGGGGGGCACATAGATCGAGGCGCGTCGTTCATGGAAGGCGAGCAGTCCGTCCAAGCCCTGGTTTCCCATCAATGTCGCTGACAGGCACGACGTCCAGATCGCCGGGCTTTGCTCGAAGACCAGAGAACGTCTCGATGGGGCGAGATAGCGGGAGTTCAATCGATGACTCTCGTCCACGATCATAGAGGCAGAAGACCGGACGCCTCGGTTTATCTCATCAAGCTCTTCGGCCTCTTCGCCTTTGCTGCGTGAAAGATGGCTGTGCTTAATGAGATTGAGGTTTGCTGGCTTGCTCTTGTCCCAATTGCGAAAAACGCTCGCCGGAATGATGCCGAGCGCACCATTGCGTGTTTGGTCAGGACGTTCATTTCCATGTCTGAGAACGACGCTCGAGTGCATCGTCGGCAAGACAGTCGCCAAGTGCTTGCCGATGTCCGTCTTGCCTGCTCCTGTCGGTGCTTCGACAAATGCAAACCCGTGCTCGTAGGCTGTGCCTGCGGCCTCGTAGACGAGGTCAGTCTGGAACGGCAGCGGCGATCGCCCAGCGGCGCCGTCACCGCCAACACGCCACGGCGCATAGGACGTCATTTCGTGAACTGCTCGGGCGAGGGCTTCTTCCGCGCTTACAGGCCTCAGAAGTGCCCTAAGGATCTCGAGAGCTTGTTCAGTCCAGTCGGTACCAAGCGACCAGAAGTCTTCGGCAACTGCGCGACGCTTTGTGGCAAGATCAGGGAAAGCTTGAAGATCGTCGGCGTACTCGAGGTTGCGCCTAAGGCCGCCAACCGAGAAGTTGGCGCTGCCTGCGAGCGCGCCTGCGTCACTGATGAAGAGCTTCGCGTGAAGCATCGCGTGTGTATGACCGAACCGCTCCCGAGCCAAATCACTGTCGAAGATACGAAGCGAGATCGCTCCCGATGCGATCGCATCGTAAGCCAGGACAGCCCGTAATTCGTCAAGGGAGCGCAGCGATAGCCCTCGCGTTTCAAGGAAATAGTCACGGGCCTCTTCCGAGAGTCCGCGTCTGCTCCCCTCGAGCCGGTCTTGGTTCTCTGTATTCGTCCCGAATATGATCCGGATCGTATCAGGTGGGTCGGATACAACGCTTGGCCGAACCCGAAGTATGATCGACATCGCGGACAGAAAGTCCTGGTATCCAGTCACGACTAGAGCCTTTGATCCATTCAGAGTGCGATCTACGAGCTCTCGGACGGATCGTTCCCCATTAGTTGCCCAAACCAGTTCATGGTCGCTGGCGGTTTTGACCAAGGGCGCTGGTTCAACATCGACGCCGACAGCCTCTTGCTCGCGTTCCTTGGAACCACGAAACAAAAACCTTGAAATAAAACTGTCTGGTCGGTCTCGCGCCACTCTTGTCTCCTCTTGTGCAGTTTATCGCGAGCAGCAGGCAATCCAAGTCGTTGATTTGAATGAAAGCGATAGCACTTTCGCGGTCAATCGGCTCCGAATTGGGTGACAGACGACAATACATCGGCTCGCTCCAAAGCACTTCGCAGCGCGTGGTTTGAAACCCTCACATAGATTTCGGTGGTCTTGAGGTTCGCGTGTCCGAGGAGCGCTTGAACCATGCGGATGTCGATACCCTCCTCGATCAACAGCGTCGCCGCCGAGTGCCGGAACCGGTGCGGCGTCAGGTGGGGTTCGATGCCGAGGCGTTTCGACAGTGCCCGGAGCCGCTTGCGGAAGGTGGCTGCACGGAGCCGACGTCCCACCTTGTTGAGAAACAGTGGTGATGTCATGGACCCGTATTCGAAACGCTGCTGGCAGTGGCGTTGAAACTCCTCCTTGAGCTCCCGGTTCGGCACGAAGACGAACCGCTCTTTGCTGCCCTTGCCGTTTACGAGGATCTGACCTCCGTCCGGGGAGACGTCGCGGACCTTAAGGTTCGTCAGCTCGCTGATCCGAAGCCCGGTCACGATCAGAAGCTTGATGATCAGGAGCGTGACGCCATCTTGCGAGACCGGCGCCGAGTCTTCCGCGCCTGGCGTCGATCGTGCAGCGTTGGCGCATTCACCGGCGTGGAGAACCGCTCTGAGGATGTCTCGATCGATGGGGCGCGGCAGGCGCCGCGGGATCCTCACGGAGATGCAGACGTCCGCGAACGGGGAGGGCAGGGCGCTGTTCCGATCTTCGCGCCAGGCATAATACGACTTGAGGGTGACGAGCCGCCGCTCGATGGTCGCGGGCCGGGCGCCCAGCTCGTCGCGCAGATGGCGGTGGTAGGCGAGGATATCGTCTTTCGACAGCGGATCGGTGAGGTGGTGTGCCTTGGTGAAGCGCGCGAAGGTGCGAAGATCTTGGGCATAGGCACGGAGCGTATGGTGGCCGAGGCTGCGCTCATCGCGGCGCGAATTGACGAAGGCGGCGTGATCGAGATGGGACATGCTGAACTCCTTTGGGTGAGTTCAGCCAGTTCAGCACGGACGGGTCGCCCCACCGAAATCACCCGCTCCAGCGGTAACGATAATGGGCCCTACAATCTTCCCTGCCTTTGGGGCCGCACCCAATCATACCGACGCAGAAATGAGTTTCGTATCAACGTTGACCTATTGAGGGCAGCGATATCCCAGATTCGCAATCGGTCGATTTTTGTTCGCGACAACAATCGCCATCGTCGCAGGTGGTCAAATCCCGGCTACCGATCTAAAGTTACCGTTATCTCAGTCAGAGGAATTTGACGTGGCCAGCTCAATAATTGAAGAAGACCTGACTGTCGAAGGCAATGTCAGGTCAGACGGAGGTGGAGTTGACGTCAAAGGCCATGTGGTTGGTGATGTCAGCGCTGATGTGATTACCGTTCAGTTGGGCGGATCTGTTGATGGTGCGTTGTCGGCAAAGCAGATCACGATTGAAGGCAAGCACAAGGGCAGCCTAAAATGTGATGATCTGAAGCTAGCCTCGAGTTCAAACGTTCAGGCTGATGTCATTGCCCGGACGATGGAGACCGAGCGTGGTGCCAAGGTTGTGGGCAAGGCCAATATCACCGGTGCGCAGTAGAACTCACCCTTAGAATGGTCTGTGGCCACGGCACTCTTGTATCTTTGCGATCGCTGGGCATTTATACAAGCTTAGTGCGGCCCGAGACGCGCCGCGATGTACACCTCTCAGCAGGCCGATTACTCGAACGCCAACAGAATTTCATCACAGCGCGAGCGTCATTTTCGGTGGTTTGACAGGCCGAGCTCGTCCCGCATCCAGCTGAAATCATACTCTGCAACGGGGGACCCCGTCTGGCGGGCGCTGCGGTTCTCGATTGTCTTCAGCCAGTCAACCACCTCTTTCTTGTCCTTGCCGTGAAGGACGCGACCATCTAGCCTGATCAGCGATATGACCAAAGGCGTCCAGCTTCGTGATCGTCGCCAGATGTTCGCATTGTGGCTGAGAAGTATCCCTTGTCATGGGTAGCTGAATAGACGCTAACTGGGCGTCGTACTACTGAAATTCGAATATCTTTTTGTGGTGAAAAGGATGACCTCGGCTCGCTCCGAGAGGACGGGCCCCTCTTTGCAAGTTTTGCTTGGTGGCGGCGCCAGGACGTATGCCCGGTCGCAAGTCTGACAGGTGCAGGCCTCACTATAGCTGGTGTCTATTTAAGTATAGGATTGGAGTATTTCCCAACACTGCAACCTGGTTCTAGTGTCAGGTTAACACCGCTTGATTCGCCGCCTCTCACTGCAATTAACTGAGTACAACTTTTTGTTACCAATAGAAACTCATCTTTAAGCAGGCGTATTGCCTTGTGACTCTCCTAGTTAGAGGTGCAGAAAAGCCACGAGCGCCTATGCCAGAAAGATGCAAGCCTTCCCGGAAAGAACTAGTACTTATGAGCGAAATACTAAAGCCATTGATTGAATCATTGTTCAGAACTGGTGCGCTATTGGTATTTGCTGTCACCGTATTCTCTTTAAGTCTATTAACTGAAGCGAGCGCCAAAACTGTTTTGTGTACAGATTTTGAACTTTTGACAGCGGAGAACATGAAAAAGGTTGCCGAGCAGTATGGTGGTGTTGATGACGATGTCGAGTTTGTCGAGTGGACTGAAGAAAATGGATACCCAGTCGATACGAAAGTCATAGTTGTCGCGCTAACTAAACACGGGAAGTTAGGGGATTTACCTTGTGTGGATGCAGCTTCTGAAGTCTTTCCGAATGTACTGAAGTTGGTGCATGAGTTGGACAGTGTAGTTGGTGAGTATCAGGGAAATATTCCCGGGATTAAAATGGTTCCGGGTGTGGATAAATCAAAGAAGTTGCAAACAAGGACAAGGCGGGTACACGAACGAGGGTTATCGTTGGAGGCTACCGTGTCCATCGAGTCTGAACCTGATCGTAGTTTTTGGGTGATCGAAGATTTTTTTGAGCTCGGTGTTGGTTTTTGCAAAGAGCAACAAGAATGTGATTTAACACGAGGGCATAAGTAGATGGGCTCTCAATACAAAATTAAAATTGGCCATGGTGGTACCGTTACACTTTATGAGCAAAGTGTTGAGTACGATGGCTATATTTCAATAAAGGGCCCAGGTTTTGAATTTAGCGGACGCAATCAATACGATGGGAATGGCTGGTCATTTTCAGCTACCAATGGAACCAAGCTTCCGGACGATGTAGTTGTTGGAGCAAAAGGAGCGAAGTTGAATGTCGGAATATCTGAACAGGGCTCCGATTTAGTTTTTAGCGGTGCCACGGTTGACTTTGCTGATACAGTTGGCTTGAAGCCTTTGGATTTTGCACTAACGATCAATCAACATGGGCAGGCTACAAACTTGAATGTGGGGTTGTCTGGGTCGGTTAAGGGCCACAGTGCTTCTGCCGGTGTTTCGATTGCACCTCATAACCCTAGCGACGCTTCTCAAGTACGTTCGATAACTTACGATACAAATGGGAACGTTTATGTTTCTCAGTATCATATTTCGTCGAGAGCTGAACCGTATGCAATTGTAACAACATATGGTCCAACGGGCTCTGAAATCTCCAAAAACAAAGTGCTTATTTCTCCAGATTATGCGGCAAAGATCTCATCTGGCCTTATTGCTTTGGAGGAAAGTTCTTTCAATTTCAATGCGGATTATAGTGCAGTCCAGCGACAAGAAACCTTGGCAAACGACGTAAAGCAATGGGCGGGTTCACTTGGCTTCGCTCCCGGATTGATTGAGCAAATGCCCAACGACCCAATTGGGATACTCGGCTTCGTTGGAGATTTAACAGATGCACTAAACGAAGGTTCGACCCACCGCGACGACGGCTCGGTAGATTTCTGGAGCAACGGCACCGTGGTCGGTCGCACAAATGCCAAGAGCAACTATAGCGACGATTTTCTCGACAACTACGGCACTGTCGATGCCGACGGTTACGCCAGCGCGAGCATTGGTGGCCATGTCCGGGCTCTGGGCGACTGGCTAGGATTTGATGGGACATTTGGCCTGGATGGTAGGTTTAGTAAGCCAGGTGAGGGCAGACAGAATGATCCAAACAAGTACCTGAGTCATTCACCGGACGGAGAACCCTACGCCGAATCCAATCACATAAATACCGGTGGTACCAATGGAGGTAAAGATCCAGGCGGCAACTCTGGTGGTTCTTCCAGCGGTGGTAGCGGAGGCAATTCGGGCCGGAGTGGGCGTAACTCTGGAACGGGGTTGAGCGGCGAAGACCGTCCGATCATCCTCGACCTGGACGGGAACGGTGTTCAGATCACCGAATTGTCGAACTCGACGGTGTTTGTGGACAGCTCGGGTGATGGTTTGCAGAACCTGACGGCCTGGGCTGCGGCCGGCAATGGTGTGTTGTTCTATGACGCGGACGGGGATGGAACGATCTCCGAGACGCGAGAATATGTGTTCACCGAGTGGGATCCAACAGCCACCAGCGACATTGAAGCCTTGCGGTCTGTTTTTGACGCCAATGGGGACGGGGTGTTCGACGCCAATGACGAGGCCTGGAGTGATTTCAAGGTTCTGGTGACACAACCCGACGGCTCTTTGGTGGCGATGACCCTGGATGAACTGGGAATCACCTCGATTGATCTGACGGCGGATGCGACCAATATCGAACTGCCCGATGGCTCGGTTATCACCGGCACGACAACGTTCACTAAATCCGACGGATCGACCGGAACAGTCGCAGATACAATGCTTGTGTCGGATACGGCCAGTTACAGGATTGAAGAGAGCGAGAGCTTTGATACCAGCGGCACACGCACCCATGTGCAAACGGGCTATGCGGCGGATGGAACGATTGCCTTTGTGATCACCTCAGTGACCACAGCAAACGGGGCTTCGATCACCAACAGCTATGACAATAATGGCGATGGGGTCGTGGACCGCATGCAATTCATCGAGACGGTGACCAACCCGGATGGCAGTAAAAGCGAGACAGTCACCAACAAGGTGGGTTCCGATTTTACGACCGGCATTCTGGTCAGCGAGACAAAGACCACCACCAGCGCTGATGGCAACACGGTCACGATCGAGCGGGATTCAACGGGTGGTGGCTGGTTTGACCAGGTTGAAATGCGCACGACCCATGCCGATGACAGCATGACCATCGTGACCACGGATCGCGATCCGAATGGCGGGGTGATCCGCAGTTCGACCGAGACGGTGTCGGCCGACGGGCTGACACGTACGGATGCGATTGACGAGGATGGCGACGGGTTGGTGGACCTGACCATCACCCATAGCATCGTGATCAACGCAGATGGCAGCCGGTCAGAGACGATCGAGCACTTCAACCAGGATGGCTCACTGCGGAGTTCGGTCACAGAATCTGTATCCGTAGATGGCCGGACTAAGAGTATTGCGCGCGATCTGGATGGTGATGGAGATGTGGACGTTCAGGAAGAGCTGGACATTTTGGTCAATGCGGATGGGTCAACCAATTCAACCCTGACAGTGAAGAATGGCGACGGCAGTGTTCGCAGCACGACCACGCAAAACCAGTCCGAAGATGCGCTGACCAAGACCACGACGGTGGATCAGGATGGTGACGGGGATGCGGATCTGACCACGGTTGAGGCCACGGTGATCCACGCGGATGGCAGCCGCGAGACGGAAACAACGCTAACCAACACAGATGCGTCGGTGCGCGCCAAAACAAAGGTCACACTGGGCAGCGATCAGGTCAGTTCTGAGACCTGGGTCGACCACAATCAGGACGGCATCTTCCAGGCCACAGATCTGAGCCGGAGTGTCACGGTTGATAGTACAAGTGGTGAGCGGACCACCACCAGCTGGACCCGCAACGCGGATGGCTCGTTCAGCGCGCAATCCGTCTCGGTCTCCAGCGAAGATGGGCTTGTGGTGACCATTGATGTTGATGCGGATGGCGACGGCGATACAGATCTTTCAACCTCGGATGTGACGGTTGAGAATACAGATGGTAGCTCTACACGGACCCTCACGGAACGGGCGCAGGATGGTGCGCTCAAAGGCGAGCAGGTGGTGACCACCAGTGCCGATGGTCTGATGGTGAGCACTGTCTCTGACATCGATGGCGATGGTAACGCAGATGGCAAGTCGGTCTTGACGCAGGTCTCGAATGGGGATGGCAGCACGCTGCAGACCACAACCCGTCATGCGGGTGATGAGACCACATTGCTCGGAGAGACAACTGTCTCTCAAAGCGCGGATCGTCGCCTGACGATTACCACCAGCGATGCCAATGGGGATGGGGCGACGGATACAACCCTGCGCTCAGAGAAGCACGCCGATGGCAGCATGACCGAGCTGGAGACCCGGTTCAGCGCGGATGGCACCACGCTCTTCACACGGCAGACCGATGTGAGCGAAGATGATCTGACCGTTACGGTTGCCACCGATCTGGACGGCGATGGGGATACGGACGTCACGTCCGTTCAGGCCACGGTTCTGAATGCGGATGGGGGTCACACAACCACGAGCACGATACGCAATGACGATGATAGCCTGCGCAGCCAGATGGTCACCACGATCAGCGATGACGGGTTGGTGACCACCACAAGTGAGGACACGGATGGCGACGGTGTCTCCGAGCGCAGCGTGACCGCGACAACTGTGCTGAACGCGGATGGGTTGAGAACAACAACTGAGGATGTGCAGGCCAGCGATGACAGCCTGCTGTCCCGCTCGGAAACGCTGGTCAGCGATGACGGGCTGACGGTTGAGACCCGCGCAGACAATGACGGAGACCTCTCAGCGGATATTGTCACCACACGCGTGACCACCCTGAACGATGATGGCAGCACCACTGTCACGGCGGAGGTCAGGGATGTCACCGGGGCCAGCGATGAGTTGAGATCGCAGGGAGTGACCACCACCAGCGATGACGGCCGGGATGTCTTTGAGACGACAGATATCAACGGTGACGGCCAGGTAGATATGCGTGTTCATCGTGTTGTTGGGGATGATGGCCAGATCACGGTGACCGAGACGCGGTTGAGCAGTGATGGCTCGACGCAAAGTCAGATGGTGACCGAGACCAGTGACACCGGGCTTGAGAGCACAACTCGTTACGATGCTAATGGGGATGGATTATTTGAGCGGAGCGAGAGCGGCGATACCGTGCTCAACGCGGACGGCAGTACGACGCGGACTGTTGAGGAAAGCACTCAGGTCGGAACTGTCTATAAAAAGTCCGTGACAGGGACCTCGCGGGACGGCTGGATAAGCGTCACCCGCGAGGACTGGGACAATGATGGTGATGATGACCTGACGACCTCGCGGGTTTATGATCTGGCTGCCAATGGCGTTGAGACAACAATAGTTACCCGAACGGCTGCGAATGGCACCACACTCAGTACCGACACCACGGTGGTCAGCGCGGACAAACATACGAGCACCAGATCGATTGATGCCGATGGCAATGGCGTCAACGATCAGATCGTAACGTCCAGCGTTGCTGGCGACGGATCGAGGAGCAGCCAAACCCAATCATTCGACAGTGTCGGCAACCTGATCGCAACCCGTGCATCCTCCGTCAGCAGCGATGGACTAACTACTACAACCCGCATGGATTGGGATGGCGACGGGACGGATGAGTTGGTTACCACAGCAACAACGACGCTGGCCGCGGATGGCAGTCAGAGCACAACAACCAACTATGCCGATGGTAGTGACGTTCTAATGACCGGCATCGTGGCCACTTCCAGTGATGACGGCCTGCAAACCAGCTGGAGCGTGGATTTTGATGGGGACGGGATCACTGAGTTTGTCACCACCGGCGCCACGACTTTCGAAGCCGATGGCGATGTTGTCACGGCTATGTCCACAACCAATGGAGCAGGCGCCGCTCTAGGAAGGGTTACCACAACTACGTCCGGGAATGGGCTCAGTACGACTGCTGCCCTGGATTTGAATGGCGACGGCACGACCGATCTGACCAGCAGCCTGGTAACCGACGGCAATCGCGCGAGCACGCAGAACCATGAATGGTTTGGCTCAAATGGTGCGCGTGTACACAATGTGCAGACAGTCACCAGCGCGGATGGTCGCACCAAATCCACCAGTACAGACCTGAATGGTGACGGTGCCACGGATCGCGTCGTGACAACCCAAATTCAATCCGACCACTCAGTCACAACATCGCTTCTGGATTTGAATGACCTGGGATATGCCGGATCGGCGGTCTACGGCCATATGTCCGCGAATGGGCATGTAGACTCTTATAGTTTTGATGTGAATGGCGACGGGGTGATCGATTTTGTCCGTTCTGTCAACGTCTCTTATGATGCGGACGGAAACCGGATTACTGAACGATACGAATCTCATGGCGGCCGCACCAGCTATGGTGAACAGCGCGAACTTTCCAAGGACGGGCTTACAGAAACCTACACGCAGGACTGGAACCTGGACGGGCATAGCGATCTGACGCAAGTCTCGCAGATCGTGTTCAACACTGATGGCAGCGAGTCGAGCAGTTCGGTTGCCTGGCATGCAAATGGGGAAAGAAAGTCCGGTGAATTCAATTATATCACCGCTGATGGGCGTGCCGAATACACTCGTAAGGACTATGATGGCGACGGCGTTGGCGACCGAACCGTTACGTTTATCCGTAACGCGGATGGCAGTACTAAAAAACTTGCTACCAGCTATGACGCCAACGGCTCACAGCGGGCATTCGAAGAATCCACAACGAGTATGGATGGCCTCATAACAACCACGGAGATTGGGACTGCGATCCAGACAACGATACGCTCTGCTGCGGATGCGGATTCCTATGTTTTTACACATTCCGAGGGTACTTTTGTGTCCGCTGCCGTAACACAATCCGGCTATGCGAGTTCCTGGTGGGCAAGCCGCGAAAGTTATCTGGAGGATGTCAATGGTGACGGCTTTCAGGACTTGATTGTCATCGGAGGTGACGATGCTGTGTCGTATATTGACACAACGCTGGGGCAAGCCGACGGATCTTTTGGAGCAACAATTCGTACGGATGCCGGTTATGCAGGCAGTTGGTGGAGCGCTAAGGACAAACATGTCGGCGATGTGAACGGAGATGGGTTGGCCGATCTCGTGATGTTTGCTGGCGAAGACAGTATCCAGGAGGTTCACACATTCCTCGGTCAGGCAACCGGGGGGTTTGCTGGCGTTTCCATCACCCATGCGGGTTTTGGCGGCAGTTGGTGGTCATCGCGCGAAAAGCATCTGGGGGATGTGAACGGCGATGGTTATTCCGATCTGGTGATGTTCACGGGCGACGACACTCTGTCCCAAGTGAGTGTGTGGCTGGGTCAGAGTGATGGACGGTTTGGCGCGGCTCAAAACATCGATGCCGGTTATGGAGGCAATTGGTGGTCATCGCGGGAGAAGTTCCTGGGCGATGTGAACGGCGATGGGCTGGCCGACCTCGTCATGCTCACCGGCGCGGATCATGTCTCGCAAATCCATGTGTGGATGGGAGCGGCAGAGGGCGGCTTTGGTGGCGTTGCTCTGACAGAGAGTGCTTATGCAGGAAACTGGTGGTCTACCAAATCCAAGCACCTGGGAGACGTGAACGGGGATGGGCTTGCGGATCTGATCTTCATCACTGGCGATGACAATCAGCCGGAAACCCAGGTGCTGATCGGACAGTCTGATGGGACGTTTGGTTCCGTCGCGGTCACGGCGTCAGATTATGGCGGATCCTTTTGGGCAAGTCGTACGCAGTTTCTGGGCGATGTGAATGGAGATGGGTTGGCTGACCTGACGATGCTGAATGGTGTAGATGGTACTCCTCTGATCAGTACCTATCTCGCAGATAAAATCACAGTCTCGCATCTGGTTGATGCCGCTGGGATCGAGACCTGGACGATGACGCAAACATCGAACGCACCGACACCTTTGGTTTATTCTGCACGCCTTGATGCACAATCAAAGGCGCGCGTCCTGGAAGAAGCCGCCCGTCTATACGACACATTGCTGGATCGCGCTCTTGAAACCGATGAGCAGGAGCGATTGGTCAAGTTCATCACCAATTCCGAGCTTGACCTTGAAGCGCTGGCAAATGAAATCATGCAGAGTTTGGAGTTCGCCAAGCGGTATCCTGACCAGACAAACTTTGAGTTCCTGAACCAACTCTATATGAACACATTTGGTCGTGGGGCGACGATGAGAGAGCTCATCGAGGATTTGAGCGCGCTGACAAATGAGACAAAAACCCGTGCCGTAATAGCCACCGAGAGATCGGAATCTGCCGAGCATATTGTCGTGGGCAACACCGGTCAATCAACTATCAATTACGATCTGGAACTGAATGCTGCGCAGGTTGAGCGCCCACTGGATCTTGTGTATCTCAGATCACTTGTCGAGAAGATGTTCGACGTGGCCTATGATCGGATTGCCTCTTCCGCCCTGATCGAGCAGATGGCATTGCAGCTCAGAAACGGCGAGATGACCAAGGAGGAGCTTGCTGCTTCACTGATATCGGCGGACAGCAAGACGGGATCTACTTTAGCCGGACTGTCCAGCAATGCGGACTTTACTGCCCGTGCATTCTTGAATGGCCTGGGTCGCAGTCCAACAGAAGCAGAGGCCCATATCTGGACATACGCTTTGGACAACGGCTGGATAACCAGGGCAGAATTGGTTGTCGCGCTTGCTACGAGCACGGACCATGAAGTGAGCGGGATCGTACATGGCACAGCACTGTATGCGCCTGTTGTGATGACAGGTTCTTCGGACGATGATGTCATGCAGGGCGGCCATGCAAATGATGTTTTGGATGGGGATGACGGAACCGACTATTTGTTTGGTCTGGATGGCACAGATACCTTGCGCGGCGGCATCGGCAATGATGTCCTTGACGGTGGTGCAGGTGGTGATGAACTGGATGGCGGGACCGGTTGGGATACAGCGTCTTATGGTGCTTCTCAGGCAGGTATCACCATTGATCTCAGTAATGGCTCTGCCAGCGGCGGTGATGCCGCCGGCGATACGCTCGTCAGCATCGAAAGCGTGCGAGGTTCCAAATACGATGATGTCATTCTGGGCAGCGACATCAGCAACGGACTCTACGCTGGTGCTGGCAATGACTACGTCGAAGGGCGTCAGGGTGACGACTTTATCTTTCTTGGATCAGGCGATGATAAGGCGCTTGGTCAGGAGGGAGATGACACGATACGCGGCGACGAAGGCAATGACACGCTCCATGGTGGAGCTGGCAATGATACACTTTTTGGCGGCTACGGGACCGACATTATCGGTGGAGATGCGGGTGATGATGAACTAACGGGGGGCTTTGAAGCTGACGACTTTTTCTTCAACGCCCAGATCGCCTCAGGTGACGATGTCATTATGGATTTTGAAGATGGCATCGATCGTCTCGTGTTCAAACACGCTAACTTTAGCGACCTGTCGATCTCAACCTATGGGGTGGGCACCAGGATCACTTGGGCCAATGGCTCGGTGACCCTGAAAGACGTACTGCAATCCGATATCACTGAGGATGACTTCGCGTTTATTTGATCGTCTCGTTTACGGCGGTAAAACCCGGTCATATTAGGAGAGTACCGTCTCGTTAGGCCGTGTTGACAAATGCAAAGTCTGGCAGGCGCAGATCCCCATAGCTGGTGTCTACTTAAGTATAGGGTTAGAGTATTTCCCAACACTGCACCCTGGTTCTAGTGTCAGGTGAACATTACTTGATTCGCCGCCTCTCACTACAATTAACTGAGTACAGCTTTTTGTTACCACTGAAACTCATTTTTAAGCAGGCGTATTGCCTTGTGACTCTCCTAGGGTCAGGACTCATAGCCAATAGATGACGGTAGCCGCCAGTGCGATGGCTGAGAGGAAGACCTTTGGGCACCTGTCGTATCGGGTTGCCACTCGCCGCCAATCTTTCAGCCTTCCAAACATGATCTCGATCCGATTGCGACGTTTGTAGCGACGCTTGTCGTACTTCACCGCTTTCTTCCGCTGCTTCCGGCTTGGGATGCACGCGCGTATCCCTTTGTCTTTCAACGCTTCCCGGAACCAATCAGCGTCATATCCGCGATCCCCAAGCAGCCATTCGACATCTGGCAGGCTGCTCAACAATGCCCGTGCGCCGATGTAATCACTGACCTGCCCAGCCGTCACAAACAGGTTGAGTGGGCGTCCCTTGCTGTCGCAGATAGCGTGCAGCTTTGTGTTCATGCCGCCCTTGGTCCGACCGATCAGGCGTCCACGCCCCCTTTTTTGACGCCCAAACTGGTCGCTGTGCGGTGCGCCTTCAGGTAGGTCGCATCTATCATCGCGGTCTTATCTTCGCCGTGCTCAGCGGCCAATCCGGCCATCATCCGGGCGAAGATGCCCTTGTCGCTCCAACGTTTCCAGCGGTTGTAGAGCGTCTTGTGCGGGCCGTATTCCTTCGGCGCATCGCGCCAGCGCAAACCATTGCGATTAATGAAGACTATCCCGCTCAACACACGCCGGTCATCGACGCGAGGTTTGCCGTGAGACTTTGGGAAGAAGGGCTCAAGACGCGCCATCTGGGCGTCGGTCAGCCAAAACAGATCAGACATGTTCACCGCTCGTTTTTCGTACCGTGAATCACGCAACCCCGCGGAAATCAATGGGTCCTGACCCTAGTTGCCTTCGACGCTCCCGCAGTTTTGAAACCTGCTCAATTAGATCGGCATTTTGCGATTTTGTTTTTCCCGCTTCACTTGCAAAACTCTCAACGTCTACGAAAGATCCTTTGCCTTGCTTGGGGGTAAGTCTCTCGACACATTCCGCGAAAAAACGTCCCTCAGGTTCTTCTTTGTTTGTGTAGACCACGCTAAAGCCGAAACCTTCATAGAAACTGTGTCGCCTTTTACGTTTTTCTTCAGAAGGTGTATCGCTTCCAGACAATCTACCCTCTCGAATGGATGTCTTGGGGTGGTTCACCAAGAGCCATTTGATTGCCTGACCCATCAAGACCGTTCCCAAGCCCATCCCTTGGGGCAGCATTGCGATATTGCCAATCGGCCCAAACCGAGCCTCATTATTCTGCAGGTCGACCGTTACGCAAATCACGTTTGTTGTTATTGACATCGTACCATATTCGGATTCCCAAAAACGCCGATGAAAGTGACCGAGGTTTTGAACTTCTATCCGAAAATGCTCGTGCCTGTTCGTTAAGATTTTCTTCCGGCGAATGAAAAACAAATAGACGAGGTCTTCAGACGGTCGCAGTTCAAGAAACTCTTCACGAAATACTTCAGCGGCTTTCTCAAGTTCCAGTTCAGTGTATAGACCTATCCGCGCCATCAACCAGCACTCCAGTTTCGCGAGTTATTGCAGGAAAAATACGCTTGCTCGACACTCCCAAGGCGCGATGGCGGAGTCAGTTGGCCACAAAGCGTTTCAGTGCTGGTCAACGCTCGGAGTGGCCCTTAATTGTAACCCGCCAAGACCACCCATTTCTGTATTCAAGAGCTGAAGGCCGTTCATACTCTTGCCTATCCTGCAAAACTGCATGGGCAAGATGAAAATTAGCTGCCTGTTAAGCTTCTACCACCGCTGCGGCAATCAATGACAACAAGCCATTCATTGGCCGCTTCCGAATAACGGCTTCCCTCTTTGAGTTCAGTGCCATCGGCGCAATCAAATTTACGAACAGCAGCAGATGCAGCCAAACCGGCACCTTCGAAATCATTTGCCAAAGATCGGTTGTCAGTCGCACCAACGATAACAAAATAATTGGGAGCGAACAGTTCAATATAGCCTTGGGTACTGTATGTTTGACCGTTCGCAGCTTGGATGGAACTGTTGGTCAGTTCAGCATGCGGTTGGCTGTTGGATTTTTGTTCATAGGGTGATGTCGAAATACAAGCTGATAAAGCAAAAATTGGTAGAAAAAGCAAAATCTTACCCATTAGATAATCTCCCTCAAAAGTTGATCTGGCTCAGGTCTTTGATGAAGCGCTCTCCAGCCAACATGGCATAGAACCTGATCGAGGCATTTGTACACCCCCCTGGGCAAGGGGGGATGAGTGAGTGGCAGGTGGGTAGAAAGAAACATTCATCCAACGCGCCGGTGTTCAAATCATAGGACTAGGTTGCTGTATTGGAAAATATTCCAATTCTATTTTTAAATAGACGCCAGCTATCGAGAGGTCCGGCCCCGTTAGACGTTCATTTTGTCAACAAGGTCTAGATTTTCCTTGGTTTCTGAGACGGTTCTTTTTGTGCCGATGCCTCCCGGGTTTCGTACCCAGAGTCATCAAAGAGATCGGGGGTTAGGCACAGAAATATTATGATGACGTCGACATCGTGGAAAACCCGGCGACGGATTTGTTGGGGTAATTCAGCTGCGATGTCCCGTGCGGGATATCCAGTCGGCCCCACCGTAAGTTATGGCGATTACCAGAACCTCGCGCGCGTCCTCATCAATCGTGAAGGCGATCACTGCGCGACGAGTTGCAGGAATGGCGCGAAGTCCCGGCAAAATGTGATCGCGCTTTGTGCCTCAATGGGGCAGCGTGTGCAGACTCCGGGCGACTTCAGCCAATTTGCGACGCGCGGTTTGCGGGCCGGCATAGTCCTGGATCAGCTCTGATATGACCAACAGATCATCTGCTACCGACGGGTGGTAGCGCAGCGTGTATGTCATGCCTTACGGTCCAGCCGACGCAGCGCCGGGCCGAAGGTGGCATCATGTTCGACATATGCATCACGCGGGGACTCGGAGCGGCGGCGGATTTCGTCGGCCATGGCGTCCAATGCAACCTTGCGTGCCTCATCGTCCTTGATCATCCGTTCGACGGCGGCGGCAACAGCAGCCGACGCATAGACCCCCTCGCCGACCTTTTCCTTGAGGAAGCGGTGGTGGCGGTCGGTAAAGCTGAGCGTGGTTTTAATAGTCATACTTGGTCATACCTGACGGTCAAGTCAACCCCATCGGGGTCGATTCCAGCTCAGTGCAGAAAAGCACTCTAAGGGATTTTAATGATTAAAATCAATGACTAGAGATAATCGATACTCGTAACTTTGCCAAGATATTCGTAAAAACTATCTATATTTTCAATGGCTTATTTTCTTAACGTACAATTTAGCACTAGGTGTTTGATCCCAAGGTTTGATGGTCCGCTCCGTTCTGTCACTCCGGTTGCGAAAATTCTGCAAGATACTTCGAAACGGGGACGTCGTGGCGGCATAGCCAGTCCCGCAGCACCACCCAGTGGTCTTGTGGTGTCGCATCCGCTCACCGCTCATGCAGTTCTGACATGTTAACGTGCAACCCACGATACCACTGGATTTTGAGCTTCAGGTCGTGGCCTTTGGACCAGCGACGAAAAGCCATCTGCCAGTTGTCCGTCCGGGCGGCTTCAAGTGCGATATGCAGGTCATGAGGGATGGTCTCGGGCCAGTTGGTCATATCGGATGTTCCGGTCCTGCTCTTGTTTTGAGCGCTGCATATAACTCTGGGAAAAAGCAATGCAAGACCGGCATTCCCATGTCGGAAGAAACCCGCTGTTGCCCCCGTGGCAGGCGTCGGTCAAGTAAAGAAAGAGAGAGCTTTCGGTCGGGTGTTCCAAACTTAACCAGGAAAGAAAGACCCAATGGGCTGGTTTGAAATCAATGCTCGCATGGAGAAAATGGCGCGCGAACGGAAAGAGCAACTGAAGGCTGAACGAACAACGATGCTGGGCGTTCTACGCGAGGCTGGTGTAACGCGGATTGAGGCTTAGCTCGTGCAGCAAGTCGTGAGCGGCGTAAACCGGACATTAGTAGTACCAGTGACCTAAGGCAGATGAGCGGACAGAGCGTTAATTCGCCGCTCCCGAGCCAATGGCCGCTTTCGTGTGCATGAACGTCAAAACGGTTGTACTTGTCCCTGTCAGAAACGTATGGGTTTTGGCTCGGTGCGCTCTCACCAAACTGCCCGCATAAGTGCAGCTAATGGCTCCCCTGGCCGCTTGAGTAGTTCAAGAACACTCTCAAACGGAGAAGCTAAGATGCAAATTTACCTGGTCACGGAAATACTGAACCCGAATGAACCGGATTTGATTGGCCCTAACGAGACAGAGGATTACGTTGTCAAATCCGATGGCATTGAGGTTGCTCGGTTCAAAGCCCCCGGTAAATGGGCGCATTTCACAGTGAGCTTCGTCACTCGTACTCCAACGTTCTGAGTAAGAGAGGCTGATGCGTTGTGCTGGATTGTTTCCAGAAAAGTATGTTTGTTGCCGCTCTTTGCCGAGAGGGAAGTCCACTCAATTGAGTTTCTTGCTCCTTTTGACAGTTTGCCAAGGCAACACAGCAATAGATCTGTGGACGCGAGGTTGTTAGCTGAATTAACCTGGACTTCCAAGTTGTTTCAATTCGGGTCTTGGGAGCTTTTTCAACAATCCGAGCGCGAGGGCTCGACACTCTTCACCTCGCCAAGCATCGGGAAATAGATAGGCGGGAAGAGCGGGGGCTCGCAGCGCAATGCGGCGCCAGTTGTGCACAACCAAAACGCGCAATACAATGCTGGCATGTGGGTTTAGTGGACCGATTTCGCTGAGAGTCGATTGAAGTTCCTTGAGCCTATCTGCGGTACTGCTGGTCTGAGCCACGAACTCCGACTTGCAGAGTCTCTCAAACATCCAGGCGGGGAGAGCGTCAGAGTGCAAAATCTGCTTGGTGAACGCCTCAGGATTATCAGGCTTAGTTGTGCAAAGTGTGACGGTCGGAGAAATCGAATATCCATCTGCTATTTCAGCAAAGGACGTTTTAGGCCGATGGATAACAATCCAGGACTCTTCTGGGCTATCGGGAACATCGTAAATTCTAGGGATTGCCGCCAGGGTCTCTTTGCGACCCATCTCTGTCAGCGAATAAAGGCTGCTGCGTCCTTGTCGGTCGCTGTGCAGCCATCCTTCTTTACGCAGCCGATGTAATGCGACTCGGATGGCTTCCGGCCGAATGCCAATGTCAGTAAGGACATGATTGACATGTTGACTGTTGATCGCTGCTTCAGTGCCTTGCGCAAAATCGCCAAAGAGCGAAACGACAAGCGACCAGACGCGTGGCGGCCGATCGCTAGAAAAAATTTGTATAAGTGCTGAGAGATCCGCATCGGTCATGCATTTTTCATAGCGGCCGATGCGGAGAGTGCCAAGGTTAATTGGAATAGGCATTCATCGTCAAAAGTTCGTATTCGGCGACCAGATCGTCAGCTTGATCAGTCACGGTTACGTGCCAACGAACCTCTCCATAGTCATCAGTGCGCGGCGTCTTCTTTTTAACACTCAGCCGGACCTTGATGCTGTCGCCTGGCTCGACCGGTTTCATAAAGCGCAGGTTATCCAATCCGGTATTGGCCAACACGGGGCCTTCGTTTGGCTCAACAAAGAGACCAGCGGCAAAACTCAGCAGCAGGTATCCATGTGCCACGCGGCCTGGGAAGAAGGGATTCCGTTCGGCGGCCTCATGATCCATGTGGGCATAGAACGTGTCGCCCGTGAAGTTCGCGAAGGTCTCGACGTCATCCAACGAGATCTCACGCGGATCTGTATAGATGGTTTCGCCGATCTCAAGCTCATGGAAAGTGCGGGTGAAAGGATGTGCCGGGGCCGTCTTTTCAGTGCCGCCCGGCACCCATTTGTCACCGATCGCCGCGATAATGTCGGGGCTTCCCTGGACTGCGGTGCGCTGCATGTAATGCATTACGCCTCGGACGCCGCCCAATTCTTCGCCGCCGCCCGCACGGCCTGGTCCGCCGTGCACCATATGGGGCAAGGGAGAGCCATGCCCGGTCGCTCCTTTCATGCTGTCGCGGTTGTTGAAATACAGACGCCCGTGAAATGCGCCCGCGCCAACTGCGACATCTCGCGCAACTTGAGGATCATGTGTTATGACTGACGCCACAAGAGAGCCTTCGCTGCGGTTTACGGTCTGGATCGCATGCTCGAGATCGCGGTACCCCATGACCGTGGAGACGGGTCCAAAAGCTTCCGTATCGTGAATGCGTGTAGCGCTGTCCGGATCTGCACAGTGGAACAACATCGGTGGTAAGAACGCACCCGCATCGCCGTCGGCGCCGTTCACGTCAAAATTGTCGGGATCGCCAAAGACGCGTTCGGCCTCAGTGCCAATGATGGCAGCTTTTCCCAAAACGTCGCGCTTTTGTGCATTTGATACGAGCGCACCCATATGTGTGCCGTCGACCTGAGGGTCGCCAATGACGGTCTTGGCCAATCGTGCCTTGAGTGCATCAATTACGGCAGGGACTTGCTCTTGCGGCGCGAGGATACGGCGAATGGCGGTGCATTTCTGACCCGCTTTTGTTGTCATCTCTCGCGACACTTCTTTGATGAAGAGCTCAAATTCCGGCGTATCGGGGGCGGCGTCAGGGCCTAGGATTGATGCGTTCAGGCTGTCCTGTTCTGCGACAAAGCGAATGGAATTTTTCAGGATGTGCGGCGCGGATCGCAGTTTGAAGGCCGTGTCGGCAGATCCTGTGAAGCTGACAACATCCTGACAAGTCAATTGATCAAGTGTATCGCCCAGCCCGCCCGAGACGAGCTGCAGCGCTCCGTCCGGTAGATGGCCACTATCAACCATCAATTTCACGGCCAATTCGGTCACATAGCAGGTCGCCGTTGCCGGTTTTACGATAGCAGGAACCCCAGCAAGCAGGGTCGGGGCGAGCTTTTCGAGCATACCCCAGACTGGGAAATTGAACGCGTTGATGTGAACTGCGACACCTTGCAGCGGTGTGCAGATATGTTGCCCCAGGAAATTGCCCGCTTTGGAAAGCTGCTCAATCTGACCATCAAGATAAACTTGCGCATCGGGCAATTCTCGGCGGCCTTTGGAAGCGAAAACAAACATTGTGCCAATCCCGCCGTCGACATCGATCATATGATCGGACTGCGTCGCACCGGTCGAGAAGCTGAGGTCGTAGAGTGCCTGCTTGTGTTCATTGAGGTGGAGCGCCAGAGCTTTGATCATCCGGGCGCGATCATGAAACGTCAAAGCACGAAGCGCTGGACCGCCGGTGTTGCGTGCATGGTCCAAGAGAGCACTTGTATCGAGCGCCGAATTGCCGGCGCGGCCCATGAGCTGACCGGTTATTGCACTCTCAATATCGCGTGCGCCGTCGCCGGGGGGAATCCAGCGGCCGCCGACAAAACTGTTCACATCTAGAAGACCCATGGTTCTATCCTTTCGGGAATCAATGTTTGTCTTATATATTGACCAACCGGTCGGTCTATGCAACCTTGTTTAGAAGCAGATAGAGAGATTCCGCCCATGTCCGACACTATTCTTGTGCAATCACACGCCACTTGGACCGAGATCACATTGAACAGGCCTGACCGTCTGAACAGCTTCAATGATGAGATGCATATCGCGTTGTTGTCTGCTCTGAAGCAAGTACGCGATGAGGGGGGTCGTGCTGTGCTCTTGACGGGTGCAGGGCGTGGGTTCTGCGCCGGTCAGGACTTGGGAGACAGGGACCCATCCAAGATGGACGGCCCTCCGGATCTCAGTAAGACGGTTCGCGACTTCTATGCACCGCTTGTTCGATTGATCCGGTCATTGGAGTTTCCGGTAATCTGCGCCGTTAACGGTGTTGCCGCCGGGGCAGGCGCCAATCTTTCGTTGACCTGTGACATCGTATTGGCGGCAGAAAGCGCTAAATTCATCCAGTCTTTTGCCAAAGTTGGGTTGATACCTGACACAGGTGGAAGCTGGCATTTACCACGGCTGTTGGGAGAAGCGCGAGCCAAGGGCCTTGCTTTCACCGCTCAACCGCTAAGTGCCAAGCAAGCAGAAGATTGGGGGTTGATTTGGAAATCCTACCCGGATGATGACTTGCTGCCAGCGGCGCGCAAACTGGCGGGGGATTTGGCGGCTGGGCCCACTTTGGGTTTGGGCCTGACAAAACAAGCGATCCAAGCATCCGCCTCCGACAACCTGTCCGACCATCTCGAAATGGAAGCAGATATGATGAAGCGCTGTGGCGAAAGTGGGGACTACGCCGAAGGAGTTTCGGCCTTTCTCGAGAAGCGCCCACCGAACTTTCAGGGTCGTTGAGATGACGCCAAAGGAGAGGGCAGCCGCTGCAGCCAAGGCAATGTGGACTGACGATGGGGCGTCCAAATGGCTTGGGATGACTTTGATCGAAGTCGATGAGGGCTATGCTGTGATGCAGCTGACGGTCAAACAGCATCATTGCAACGGTCATGGCATGTGCCATGGCGGCATCACGTTTTCTCTGGCCGACAGTTGCTTTGCGTTCGCGTGTAACAGTCGCAACCAGGCAACCGTCGCGCAGCACAATACGATCTCCTACACTGCCCCGGGAAGGATGGGCGACACCCTTCGGGCCGAAGCGCGCGAGGTCAGCTTGGCGGGGCGCAGCGGTATCTACGACGTACGCGTCAGCAACCAACACAATCAAACCATTGCCGAGTTCCGCGGGTTGTCGCGGGTGATTTCCGGCACGCTTTTCGACGAGGAAGACTGATGAAAGACCTGAGCCCAAAACCCGGCGAACTTGAGCAAATTGAGACTGCCAGCCGTGACGAGATTGCTGCTCTTCAACGAGACCGAATGAAGTGGTCCCTCTCCCATGCCTATAACAACGTAAAGATGTACAAGGATCGGTTTGATGCTGCAGGTGTGCATCCAGACGATCTGAACACGCTCGCTGACCTCGCGAAGTTTCCATTCACCTACAAGAATGATTTGCGCGACAATTATCCGTTTGGTTTGCGCGCGGTTCCCAAAGATCAGATCGTGCGATTGCATGCGTCCTCCGGCACAACAGGAAAGCCGACAGTCGTCGTTTACACCAAGAACGACATCGATGTTTGGGCAGATACGCTTGCGCGGTCGCTTCGCGCGGCGGGCCTGAGGAAAGGCGACGTGGTGCACAACGCCTATGGATATGGTTTGTTCACCGGCGGTTTGGGGGCCCACTATGGAATTGAACGTCTCGGCGCAACGGTTGTGCCGATGGGCGGTGGTCAAACTGAAAAGCAGGTCAACCTGATCACGGACTTTCAAGCCGACGGTATCATGGTGACACCGTCCTATATGCTCAACATTCTCGAGCAATATCGTAAGCAGGGACTTGATCCACACGCATCTTCCCTCAAAGTGGGCATCTTTGGCGCTGAGCCTTGGACAAATGCCATGCGCCAGGAAATTGAAGACGCCTTTGATATGCATGCGGTTGATATTTACGGGTTGTCCGAAATCATGGGGCCGGGTGTGGCCAACGAGTGTGTCGAGACAAAGGACGGACTGCACATTTGGGAAGACCACTACTACCCCGAAATCATCGATCCCGACACCGGTGAGGTGCTTGAGGACGGGCAAGAGGGCGAACTCGTGTTCACAACGCTAACCAAAGAAGGGATGCCGATGATCCGCTACCGGACACGGGATCTGACGCGACTTCTACCGGGAACGGCACGCAGCCTACGCCGGATGGAGAAGATCACTGGGCGTTCGGATGACATGATCATCCTGAGGGGTGTAAACGTATTCCCCACGCAGATCGAAGAGCAGGTGATGGCCACCGGTGGCCTTGCGCCATACTTCCAGATCGAGTTGCACAAAGCCGGTCGCATGGATGCCATGCGCGTCATGGTGGAAGCCAACCCGGATGTGGCCGATGACACGAACCGCTCCCACGCGCAGCGGGCATTGGCAAAGCGGATCAAGGATATGGTAGGCGTCAGCTGCGAAGTTTTGGTGAAAGAGCCAGGCGGTGTTGCACGAAGCCAGGGCAAGGCTGTACGTGTCGTCGACAATCGGTCGAAAGGGTAGAATTTGGCGCGTACAATCGCAAAGGACTATGACGAGAAACGAGTCCGCATTCTCAAAACTGCAGCCAGTCTGTTTGCGCGCGAGGGGTTCGCGCGGGCGTCGATGAACCAACTCGCCAAAGAATGTGGAATCTCAAAGGCGAATGTCTACCATTATTACGACGGTAAGGATGCCTTGCTGTTCGACATTCTCGCCACCTATCTCTCGGAGCTGCGCGATCGCGTTTGTGACTTGCCCCTTGAGGGGAAAAGCGCGGCCGAAAAGTTGCGTATGATCGTTTGCGAGACCCTGCTGGCCTATGAGGGCATGGACAACGAACACAAGATTCAGACAGAGGGAATTCCGCTTCTCCCGCCCGACCAACAAGAAGTGCTGCGAGGATATCAGCGGGATATGGTCAACCTGCTGGCCGATGTACTTGAGGAACTGGCTCCTGGTGTGTTTGCCGGTGACAAACGCAAGCTCAGAGCTGCAACAATGTCCGTATTTGGAATGCTAAACTGGTTTTATATGTGGAACAGTGCGGCCAATGACGCCGCACGCGAAGATTATGCTGATCTTGTTGCCAAGCTAACACTGAATGGCATCAAAGGGCTCTAGCCTTCGTAGACCTCAGCCAAAGACGCCCTCATAAAGTCGATCACCTTGTCCGGCATTGCGAATTTGGTTTGCCAACTTCCTGGCCATCTTGCGCCCAAATTCTCGATCCGGTGTTCGAAGTGCGTGGAAGCAAAGCCCGGCAAGCGCGGCATGCAGTTGCGCTGAGAGTTCTCCGGCCGTTTGATTGGACGTCAGCTCACCGCTATCGATCGCCGCTTGGAACTTAGCTTCGAACAGGCGGTCATTAGTCTCCAGCAGCTCTGCAAGGCGCGATTGAATTTCCGCGTGATCGGCACCAATCTCAAGCGTTTTCTTGACCAAAAAGCAGGCGGGAAGGGGAACCTCTTCATTTGAAATCGGGTGAGCTCGCTCAATAAGGTTTGCAAGCCCGTCTAGAATGCCATAGGCGTCGGCTTCTGCGTGATCGCGGGCCTTGGAGACCCATTCGACATACCGATCCATGGCGCGGCAATAGAGTTTGGCTTTGTTGCCGAATGCAGCATAGATCGAGCCCGGATGCATGCCCAATTCCCGCTCCAGGTCTTTGAGAGAAGTAGCGGCATATCCCTTTCTCCAAAAAGCTCGAGCGCTCTGTCGAGCGCCGAATCCTTTGATGAAAGTTGACCCTGCGCTTACCGAGGCGTTGCGCACAAACGCACCGTTGGGAAATGCCAAACTTGAAGTGCTACGGACATTTACGCTGCAGATGGTCCGGGGCAGGTGTCCGAGACGGATATTGAGGTGTTCCTTGCTGCGGGCTATGGCACAAAACAAGTTCTGGAAGTGATCCTAGGCACCTCACAAAAAGTGCTGAGCAACTATACCAATCACGAAGTAGATGCGCCGTTTGTCAAATTCGCGTGGGCGAAGGACACAGTGGCTGAAATCGCTGCCTAAGAAACCTCGCGGCCCCCGCGGCATGAGCTGCGGGGGTATATCAGAGACAGGGCATATCAAACTTTCACTCAGTCTGGCGGAACTTTGCTCTAGACTTGGTATCAACTCAGCAAGTGATTTTCCGCCGCCAATGGCGCTGGCGCCAGCCTATTCAGGGCCTCGGCTGCGGAGATTTCGATAGTTCGGCACATGGCGTCCAATGGCAAACCATTCTGCGCGTAGCGAAATAGTTATTCCAATTCGTTCGTAACCGCCTGAAGCCCAAAAAAACATATGCCACAACCGCAACAAAAACCGGGGTGAACCAATTGTCAGACTCGATCAGCGCGAATGGTAGCAACCAGCAGTAGAGGTATGTCGTTCTGCGGACCAGCAGTGAATAGACAATTGGCAACGGTGTTGTGGCAATCCTTTCACATCCAACCTGAGCCAGCGCCAAAGAGGAAAGTGTTTGCGAGATGGTCATCATGCCAAAGCCACCAATGGCCTCATCTCTTCCAAGATGCCCCATTTGATCCGCCATGGATCGATGCGCTGCGTTGGCAGGATTGTTAGTAGACGTCATCGCGTGGGAAATCTCTTCACCAATCCTATTTGTCGTTTTGCTATGCACCTGCACCTCTCGAAGCGATCCTCGGAGAAAATGGGCGAAGGCAACCACGTGTGAAAGGAGGTGCTCCCGATGCTCGTCTGAGTAGAGGCATACATTTGCCAGGTGTCCTATTTACGCACGTCAGCTATTATCGAACCCCAGAGTTTACGTGCTTCCCACCAACGATCGTATGCAGCGTTATTTCGAAATCTAAGCAACAGGGACAGAGCGACCCCAAATACCCCCATAGCTCCAATCGAGATATGGGGCAGCTCAAAGGCGTAATGATCGTTCAGTAGAACAACGATGGAAAACAAGGCGACGCCAACGATCTTGCCAACAATCTTTGGTACGATGGATCCCTGCATCACGAAGAACAAGGGCAGTGATGACGGAGAGGCTCTGACGATCATTGGTGCTGCTCCACATGACGAATTCCAGCTGTTTCTTCTGCTGTTGCGCAACCCTTGTCATTCATCTGGTTTGCGCAGAGCATTTCAAAGTTGGAAAACGGAGCGCCAGACAGCTTATGTCTAGGAACGTTGAGTATTGAGAGCACCCCTCCAAGGCGGACCTTCGCAGTATCGAGGCCAATGAACAGGCTAGTTCTTACCTGACTTTCACCGCGCTCGAACTGACCAACGAGGGTCGGTACAGAAAGGCCGTCAGTCGGAAAAACCCAACCGTCTTGCAGTCGCAGGGCCCGCGGAATGGAAAACGATGTGATTGCCACCAACGCATAGCAAACCATGGACTAACCCAATGTGTTTGTGCGACTGAGCCATGGCAATATTGCTCAGTGCCCGCCATCGTAGTCGATGACCACCTTGTCAGTCGTTGGGAAGGATTGGCAGGACAGGACATAGCCGCGGTCGACTTCGTAGTCCTCGAGGGCATGGTTTGTGGCCATTTCGACGGCACCCTCTTCGACCCGGCACATACAAGTGGAGCACACGCCGGCCTTGCACGAGAAGGGCGCGTCCAGAGAATTTTCCAGCGCGGCGTCAAGTAGCGTTGTGTCTTTGTCGACCTTCATTGTACGGGTCGCACCATCGATCGTTACGGTCAGCTCATAGGTTTGACTTGCCGCATCATCCACTGTGCCTCTGGTTGGGCGTTTCAGCTTGCCTGGCTGCGCACTTGCGAACAATTCAAACTTAATTTGATCATCGGATAGGCCATGGTCTCGCAACGCGCCTGCAATGCCAAGCATCATGGGCTCGGGCCCACAGATGAAAGCGGTATCAACTTCTTCGATACTGACCCAATGTTCAAACAGCGCGGCACACTTTTCTTTTGTTACGCGCCCAGTGAACAGGTCGATATCTTGGCTGTCTTGTTCGAGCACATGGATAACCGTCAGCCGACCCATATGCTGGTTCTTGAGATCTTCGAGTTCTTCCCGAAACATGATCGTGTTTACGCCGCGATTGGCATAGACGAGCGTGAACGTGCTGTGGGGTTCCTCGGCCATAACCGTACGAAGGATCGACAAGACTGGCGTGATGCCGGATCCGCCAGCAAAGCCGATGTAGTTCTTGGCTTTCTCCGGCTCAAGCGCAGCATGAAAGTTGCCCGCTGGGGACATGGCTTCGAGCACCTGACCAACTTTTAGTTCGGTATTGGCCCAGGTCGAGAAGGCTCCGCCATCTACTTTCTTGATCCCAACTTGCAGATGCGGCGCACCGCGCTCGACACAAATCGAGTAGGACCGGCGGATTTCGATTCCGTCGAAATCGCGCCGGAACGTGAGGTATTGGCCTTGGGTGAACTCAAAGTCTCCCCCATTGACCGGTTGCAACGTCACGACAACCGCATCTTTGATCGTCATTTCGACGCCGGTGACGGACAGTTCATGAAAGCGAGCCATGACATTACTCCTGTCGTTTTAGGCGTGGCGGAACAATTTCGACGTGATGCGCCAAGTGCCATCGCCCAATTGAGCGAGATGGAAGTGATTGGTGAAGTTCAGACCAAGCAGGTTCTTTTCTTCGGTTACGGCTGAGGCGATCTTGTCTGTCACCACCAAGCTGGTGGTTTCCGAAGCATAGTCGCTGCCAACTTCATTTGCCTCGAGGGCGCCATAGAATGGGGCAGGGCTGCCGTTGAGGAAGTCGGGTCCGAGGTAGCCCGTCATCACCGCATCTTCATGAAAGAGCGATTTCAGCAGCGCAATATCGCGGGTGGCTGTGCCTTTCGCATAGGCATTAACGACGGCTTCGGGGGTTGATGTGGCATCCGTCATTTTCTTCTCCATTCAGATGCATTTGAAATAGTCGAAAGGTTCAAGGCAGGACTTGCACCGCCAATGTGCCTTGCAGGGTGTCGAGCCAAACTGGCTGACCAAGGTGACATCTGCACTGCCGCATTGAGGGCAGGCGTCGGGACCGCCCGCCGCACGTGGAGGCGCGATGCCATAATCTCGTAGTTTCGCGCGGCCTTTTTCCGTCAACCAATCTGTGGTCCAGGCCGGTGAAATTTGGGTCTTGATGCGAACATCGCTCATACCCTTGTCTCTTAGCGCCGTCTCGATATCCGTTGAAATGACGCGCGTTGCAGGGCAGCCAGAATACGTAGGCGTCACTGCCACTTCTAACGTATCACCATCCCAGCACACGTCTCGCACGATCCCAAGATCAACCACAGAAATCACCGGAATCTCCGGGTCAGGCACATCGTCCAGCCAGGCCCAGATATCAGCGACGTCGGGTTTCATCTCACCAATTCAACCCAGGATAAGCGCGCTGCAGATGCTGCATTTGCGCCAGCATATGGCCTAGGTGTTCGGTATGTCGAAACCCGCTCTTTCCGCCCTTATGGGCGAACTCACTTGCTGGTTGTTGCAGGGTCGCTTGCTCTATGACAGAGCGAAACTTCGCGAAGCACGACTCTTTCAGCGTCGATGGCAAAGGGGCAATGCCTGCTTCAGCGATGGCGTCGTCGACGTCGTCATCGTGAAACATCTCGCCCACGTATGGCCAGACAACTTCAAGCGCATCTTGCATTCTCCTGTGGCTTTCTTCAGACCCGTCGCCCAGAGCGATCACGGTCTCTGTTGACCGGGTGACGTGGTACCGAACTTCTTTGATCGACTTCGCCGCAATTTCAGCAACCTGAATGTTGCTCGAAGTTTGAAGTGTCTCCAACAGAGCCAAATGCCAGGTGTCGAAAAAGAACTGGCGCATCAATGTATGGCCATAGTCCTCGTTCGGCCGCTCGACCAAAAGAAGGTTCCGGAAATCCGTTGCATCACGCAGCATCGCCAAATCGTCTGCACTGCGACCCTTTCCTTCGATCTCGCCCGCCAAACCCAACCACATTTGAGTCTGGCCGATCAGGTCAAGAGCGACATTGGCCAACGCAATGTCTTCTTCGAGCGCGGGCGCCATGCCACACCACTCGCTAAGACGATGGCCAAGAACCAGGGTGTTATCTCCGGTCCGGCAGAGGAACTCGAAGAGGGCAGTTTGATTGTCCATCACATTGCCCCCACTTCATCGGGAATATTGAAGAAGGTTGGGTGGCGGTAAGCCTTGGTTTGGGCGGGCTCGTACATCGGCCCCTTGTCGGACGGTGATGAAGCGCTGATCTGCGCGGTAGGAACCACCCAAATGCTGACCCCTTCATTGCGCCGGGTGTATACATCGCGTGCATTGAGGATCGCCATTTCGGCGTCAGCAGCGTGAAGTGAGCCGACGTGACGGTGGTTCATCCCGTGTTGGCCGCGGATAAAAACTTCCCAAAGAGGCCATTCGCGCTTGGTTTTGTCTGAGCTGGTCATTCTGCCGCTACCTTTCTTGCTGCTTTTTTCTCAGCATGTGCCAACAGACCGTCGCGCACCCATGCCCCGTCATCCCATGCCTTGTTACGGGCACGAAGTCGGTCGACGCTGCATGGTCCATTTCCCTGGATCACGTCGTGAAACTCAGACCAGTCCGGTTCACTGAAGTCGTATCCGTCTTTTTCTTCGTTCCATTTGAGGTTGTCGTCTGGGATCGTCAGGCCGAGGAAATCCGCTTGTGGCGCGGTCTGGTCGACGAACTTTTGGCGCAGTTCGTCATTGGTGTTCATCTTGATTTTCCAGGCCATAGACTGGGAAGAGTGAACGGAATCCTTGTCCGAAGGTCCGAACATCATCAGTGCCGGGTACCAGAACCGATTGAGAGCATCTTGAGCCATGCGTTTTTGTTCCGGTGAGCCAGTCGCCATCTTCATCATGACGTCGAAGCCCTGGCGTTGGTGGAAGCTCTCTTCTTTGCAGACACGGATCATGGCACGGGAGTAGGGGCCAAAAGAAGTGCGTTGCAGCGGCACTTGGTTCATGATCGCTGCGCCATCAACGAGCCATCCAACGGCACCCATATCCGCCCAAGTCAGCGTAGGATAGCTGAAGATCGAGCTGTATTTCATGCGGCCATCGAGCAGCATTTCGGTCAACTCGTCGCGCGAAACCCCTAGAGTCTCTGCAGCACAGTAGAGGTACAATCCGTGACCGGCCTCGTCTTGGATTTTGGCCAAAAGGATTGCCTTGCGCTCAAGTGTCGGTGCGCGCGTCAACCAGTTGCTTTCCGGAAGCTGCCCGACGATTTCAGAATGGGCATGCTGCCCAATCTGGCGGATCAAGGTCTTGCGATAGCCTTGAGGCATCCAGTCTTTCGGTTCGATCTTTTCACCCGCATCAATACGCGCCTGGAAAGCGGCAAGCTTCTCGGGGTCTTCCTTGGTCGCTTCAGACTTGACCATTTGAGCATACATGGGCGTTCTCCTCTATACGCGCTCAAGGATGAGGGCTATGCCCTGGCCAACACCAACGCACATAGTGCACAGGGCGTAGCGGCCTTGATTGCGTTGCAGTTGATAGGCGGCAGTCAGAACAAGACGGGCTCCGGACATGCCTAGGGGATGACCCAGGGCAATGGCACCGCCATTGGCATTCACATGTGGTGCGTCGTCGGCGATGCCCAATTGACGCAATGTAGCGAGGCCTTGACTTGCAAACGCCTCGTTCAATTCAATGACATCCATCTGTTCGATCGTAAGTCCTGAGCGCTTTAGGACTTTCTCAGTGGCTGCCACCGGGCCGATTCCCATCACGCGGGGCGCAACGCCAGCGGATGACATGGCAACTATCCGGGCTAAGGGCGAAAGTCCGTTGGCCTTTGCGGCTTCAGTAGATGCGATCAAAAGGGCAGCGGCCCCATCATTCACACCTGATGCGTTGCCTGCCGTGACGCTGAGCTCAGGGCCATTGACACCGTGCAGAGTGCCCAACTTTTCTGCGGTCGTGCCGGGGCGAGGGTGCTCGTCAGTGTCCACAATGATCGGGTCACCTTTGCGTTGCGGGACGTGGACTGGGACGATTTCTTCGTCGAAGGCCCCTGACACATGGGCAGCATGCCAACGCTCCTGACTGCGTGCGGCAAATGCGTCCTGATCCGCTCTGCTCACATCGTAGTCGGCCGCAACATTGTCTGCGGTTTGTGGCATTGAATCGACGCCATACATTTCTTCCATCTTGGGATTGATGAAGCGCCACCCGATGGTGGTGTCGTAGATGGCATTGGCGCGCGTAAAGGCATTTGTCGCCTTCGGCATGACAAATGGAGCGCGGCTCATGCTTTCAACACCGCCAGCGACGGTGATGTCATAGTCACCTGCCTTGATACCTCGTGCTGCAAATCCAACGGCATCCATGCCGCTGGCGCAGAGACGATTCACGGTTGTACCGGGAACAGTCTCTGGAAGTCCGGCCAAAAGCGACGCCATACGCGCGACATTGCGGTTGTCTTCGCCGGCCTGGTTGGCGGAGCCAAAGATCACTTCGTCGATCTGTGTTGGATCAAGTGTGGGGTTTCGCTCCATGAGCGCAGCAATGGGCAGGGCGGCCAAATCATCTGCCCGGACGGACGAAAGCGCGCCTCCATACCGTCCTATCGGGGTCCTCACACCATCACAAATCAAGGCCTGCATCCGCCATCTCCAAAAATTGATCGACCGGTTGGTCAATATATGGCATGATCGATTCTTGCAACAAGAAGTTACAGATTTTTCGCGATACACAATAACGGTAACAAAACGAGAGTCAAAAAATATATTGCATTATGTCGCGAAAGATGTAGCACTATGATGCACCATATGCATTAAAACGCATTGCACTAACCCTAGGGAGGGAACCATGATCAAACGAAGAACTATGCTTGGAATTGCGGGTGCCGTCTCGCTGGCATTTGCAACACCAGCACTTGCCGCCGAGTATGAATTCAATTTGCAAAGCTTCCTGCCAGCGCAGGCAACGATCCCATCCAAAATCATCGACGTTTGGGCTGATAAGATCGAGGCGGACTCAGAGGGCCGGATCAAAATCAATCGCTACGCGTCGATGCAATTGGGCGGCAAGCCTCCTGAGCTTCTTGACCAAGTCATTGACGGGGTTGTCGATATGACCTGGAACGTGATCGGCTACACTCCTGGTCGTTTCCCGTCGACCGAGGTCTTTGAACTGCCGTTCCTTGTGTCAGATGCGCGCCCTGCATCTGCGGCGTTTTGGACGATGTTGGAAGAGGACATCGCCGCCCGTGAATTTGCAGATGTGAAGGTTCTGGGGGGATGGGTCCATGGTCCCGGAGTGATCCATGCCAACAAAGAGATCACTACACCGGACGACTTCAACGGCATGAAAGTACGCGGCGCGTCACGACAGGTGAATGCGCTTCTTAATACATTGGGTGCGACACCTGTCGGCATGCCCGTGCCCGCCGTGCCCGAGGCACTTTCGAAAGGCGTAATCGATGGCACGACGATCCCCTGGGAAGTCACCGGTGCTCTGAAAGTACCGGAGCTTGTCGAAAATCACACTGAGTTCACTGGCCCGATGATGTACACTGTGACATTCGTCTTGGCGATGAACAACGACAAGTACGACGCGCTCCCAGAAGATCTGCAGGCCGTGATTGATACAAACTCCGGACTGGAATTCTCGGTATTTGCGGGTGAGGTGCAGCAATCATACGATGAACCTGCGCGCGAGATCGCGCTCGACCGTGGAAACAATATCATCACGCTCGATGAAGCGCAGTCCGCTGCGTGGGCGGAAGCTGCGATGCCGGTTTACGATGCCTGGCTTTCCGAAATGGAAAGCAAAGGCATCGACGGCCAGGCCCTGATTGATCGGGCGAAGGCACTGATGGCGGACTATCAAGGTTGATGTCCTGAAGAGCGCGCGGTTGGCAACCAACCGCGCGCCTCACAACACGACGTCCACAATCGGGGGGAGGGATATGCATCGCTTTATCGAGCGTTTGGCCCACGGCATGGCACTTCTTGGGGGTGTCGCTCTCAGTTTGCTGATCCTGCTCACCTGTTTGTCCGTTGCAGGTCGCGTACTGAACGGGATGTTGCACAATTGGATTGGGAGTCTGGCTCCAGGTTTCGCCGAATGGGCGCTCGATCTCGGGATCGGTCCTATCAACGGAGATTTCGAAATCGTTGAAGCCGGAGTGGCATTCGCGATTTTTGCCTTCATGCCCCTGTGCCAACTCACATCCGGTCATGCGGTTGTCGACATCTTTACTTCGAACCTCTCGCCGCGCGTGAACCGTGTGTTGCGCATGCTGACCGAAGTGGTCTTTGCGATTGTGCTGGTGGTCATCGCTGTTCAACTCTTTGGCGGCATGCTGGCCAAGCAGCGTTTCGGGGAAAACACCTTCATCCTCCAGTTTCCGGTCTGGTGGGGTTATGCCGCCAGCTTCGTCGCTGCCGCCTTGGGTGCCATCGTCGGAATCTACATGGCTGGTCTGCGGTGTCGTGAATGGCTGGTAGGTGAGGATCTTGAGGCATGAGCGATTTTGCAATTGGCCTGTTTTCCTTTCCTGCTCTTCTTGCCCTGATCTTCATCCGGGTACCCATTGGCTTGGCCATGTTCCTAGCTGGGGCCATCGGAATATTTCTTGTCACCGGCAGCTCAAACATCCCGCTTGGGCGCTTAAAGTCAGAAACCTACACGACGTTCTCGAATTATTCCTTGTCAATTGTGCCGATGTTTCTTCTGATGGGCCATTTTGCTACGTTGGGGGGCATGTCGACGGCTTTGTTCAAAGCGGCCGAAGGTTTCCTTGGGCATCGCAGAGGCGGTGTGGCCATGGCCGCCGTGGGCGCCTGCGCTGGCTTCGGAGCAATATGTGGATCGTCGCTGGCGACAGCCGCAACCATGGGTCGGGTCGCGCTTCCCGAGTTGAAACGATACGGATATGCTGGCGGATTTTCCACCGCTACGCTGGCCGCAGGAGGCACGTTAGGGATCCTTATTCCACCCTCAGTGGTGCTGGTGATCTATGCGATCCTCACCGAACAAAACATTGCCAAGCTGTTTCTCGCCGCATTCATACCCGGGATTCTTGCGGCCCTTGGGTATGTATTTGCGATCTCGATTTATGTCCGCCTTTATCCGGAAAGTGCAGGCACACGTGCAGCAATTCCATTTGGTGAGCGCTTTCGGCTTTTGCTTGACGTCTGGCCTGTCTTACTGGTGTTTTCGCTCGTTGTTGGCGGGATCTACGCAGGTTGGTTCACGCCGACGGAAGGCGCTGCGATTGGAGCAGCAGGGACCGGTCTCATTGCGCTGTTCAATGGCGGTCTCACCATCGCGACACTTCAGGAAAGCTTCATCACAACAGCCAAATCAACCGCGATGATCTTCTTCATCATTTTGGGCGCCGGGTTCTACAACGGGTTTCTGGCTCTGACCAATGTTCCGCAGGAGCTTGCGGACTATGTTCTGGGGAATGGATTCAGTCCGTGGATGATCCTTGCGATCATCCTGGTCTTTTACCTCATTCTCGGCTGCGTGATGGACAGTCTGAGCATGATCTTGTTGACGATCCCGATCTTCTTTCCGGTGATTTCTGTTTTGGATTTTGGGCTGGTGGACCTGGTGGCGATGCAACATGACGCGGCACGCGCTGCCCTGTCTGCCGCCACGGACCTGGCTCCGGAAATACGCAACGACATTGAGGCACTGATTGCGACTGGATCAGAGATAAGCCGTGATCTGCAAAAGGAAATCGGCATCCGCGTAACACAAGGTATGGCGGACCGGATCTCGCTGGAGCAAACGGCAATTTGGTTTGGCATACTCGTCTTGATTGTCGTTGAAGTCGGATTGATCACACCGCCGGTGGGCATGAACCTCTTTGTCATCAATGCGATGGATCCAAACACCCGCATGCTCGACACTTATAAGGCTGTCCTCTTTTTTGTTGGGTCCGACATCGTCCGGGTCGTCATCCTCGTACTTTTCCCCGCGATCACGTTGTTCCTGATCCCGTTCGGATGACTCTGCACGAACACTCAAAGACAGAATTCAAAGACACACCGAAATACACGAACGAAGGAGACACCAGATGGCCCAACAAGACTTCATAGACTTAGTTGGAAAGATCGCAGGAAAAATTGCAGATGCGCCGTTGGACCAGGCACTTGAGGCCCAACTAAATCGGGATTTAGCCCCGGGATCATCAGATTTCAGCAAGCTCGGGAATCTGTGCGCAGAAGGCGAGAGAGATGGATGGCTCATGGCGCGTGAAGCCGGAGGCATCAAATATGGCCGGGCGGTGAAGCCAGGCGAGATTCCGGGGAATTTCAGCGTCGACGTGGTTCGCATGAAGGATGTGCGGGGTCCACATCACATTCATACGCAGGGTGAGATCGGCGCTATCTTCCCGTTGGACGGAGAGCCGGCGTTCGATGGCAAACCAGAAGGCTGGTATGTTTATGGGCCAGGATCGGAACATCACCCGACTGTCACGGGCGGTGATGCGTACGTTCTCTATTTCTTGCCCGAAGGGGCAATTGAATTCACCGGAAAATGATGCGCCGGGTCGGGAGGAAATAATGTTAAAAACAGAGAATGCCGCGGCATGGTTCGTAGATCGCCATTTGGAAGAGGGGCGGGCCGACAAAGTCGCATTTCTTGAGGCCGACGGCAGTCAGCGCAGGATCACATACGGCCAACTGGCCACCGACTCCAGCGAGTTTGCCGGGGCGCTTCTCCGCGCGGGAATTCGTCGCGAAGAAAGAATGGCGATGCTCATTCGGGATCAGATTGAGTTTCCCGTCGCCTTTTGGGGCGCCCTGAAAGCCGGGGTCATTCCAATCCCCCTGAACACGCTCCTATCTAGCGCGGTATACGACACAATCCTGACCGATAGCCGGGCGTCTATTCTCGTGGTTTCTGAGGCTCTGTGGGAGACCGTTGAACCCGCCATCACTGAGAATCCTTTCTTGCGGACCGTGGTCGTGATTGGAGATGCGCCGCAAAACACAATCAGCTTCTCGGCTTTCACAAAGGGTGCCGAGCCTCAACCAACTGTGTCTGTGAGCGGAGACGAAACAGCCTTCTGGCTGTATTCCTCGGGTTCAACTGGAATGCCGAAGGGCGTGCGTCACGTTCATTCCAGTCTGAAGGCCACGGCAGACACATTCGGAGCACAAGTTCTAAATATCCAGACAGACGATGTCGTTTATTCCGTGGCGAAGCTGTTCTTCGCGTATGGTCTGGGAAACGGCATTTCGTTCCCAATGGCGGTTGGCGCAACAACTGTTTTGCTTGGCGGGCGTCCTGTACCCGATGTCGCCTTCGAGATTATTGAGCAGCACAAACCGACACTCTTTTGCGGAGTCCCAACGCTTTTTGCCGCAATGAACGCAGAACTCGAGAAGTCAGGGCGTTCGATTTCATCGAAATTGCGCCTGTGCACCTCAGCGGGTGAGGCATTGCCGCGCGAAGTCGGAGAAGCTTGGCAGAAGCACGTCGGCGCAGAGATTGTTGATGGGGTCGGATCGACGGAAATGCTGCATATCTTTTTGTCGAACAGACCCGGCGACGTCGTCTACGGAACCTCAGGAACCGCCGTGCCTGGTTATGAAGTCCGTTTGGTCGGTGACAATGACCAGGATGTCGGCGAGGGGGAAGTGGGCGAACTTTTGGTATGCGGCCCATCTTCGGCTGAGAGCTATTGGAACAGGCGCGAAAAGTCCCGGGAAACCTTCGAGGGTCTGTGGACCCGGACAGGCGACAAATACGAACGCACAAAGGAAGGTCGCTACATTTACTGCGGGCGCACGGACGATATGTTTAAGGTGTCTGGCATATGGGTTAGCCCCTTCGAGATTGAGCAAACATTGGTCGAGCATCCTGCTGTTCTGGAAGCGGCGGTCGTGGCCCATGCCGACGACAAGGGATTGGACAAGCCCAAGGCATTTGTGGTTCTGAAAGATGGTCAAGAGGCTGCTGCGATTGCAGACCTGAAGGACTATGTCAAAGATAAGATCGGGATGTGGAAGTACCCCAGGTGGGTTGAGATCGTTGACGATCTTCCCAAGACCGCCACCGGGAAAATTCAACGTTTTAAACTGCGAGCACAGTCATGACTTGGTCGGAACTCAAATCAGTGAATGTCGATGGTATGGTGTTGGAATGTGCCACTTGGGGGCCGTCCCCAACCGAAGCACCAACACTTGTACTGCTTCATGAGGGTCTGGGGTGTGTAGAGCTTTGGCGAGATTTTCCGGCACAAATTGCCGCTGATACAGGGCTCGGTGTGCTGGCGTTTTCGCGGGCCGGATATGGTCAGTCGGATCCTGCAACGTTGCCTCGTCAGCTCGACTACATGACGAGAGAAGCAAATACCGTCCTTCCCCAGGTCCTTGACGAAGCTGGAATAGGGCGTTGCATTCTCGTTGGACACTCGGATGGGGCGACGATAGCGGCCATTTATGCCGGCTCCGCAGTTGATGCTCGTGTGCGTGGACTTGTACTGATGGCCCCACACTTCTTCACGGAAGGCATGGGTTTAATGGCCATTGCGAAGGCAAAGGACGCGTTTGATACAGGCGACCTTGCGACACGAATGGCGCCCTACCATCAAGACCCGGAGGCCACATTTAGAGGGTGGAACGATGCATGGTTGGCCCCAATATTCAAAGACTGGGATGTCAGCGAGGTGATTGATTACCTACGTGTGCCGTCATTGGTCATTCAAGGCCACGATGACCAATACGGAACGAGCGCCCAAATTGACGAGCTTGCAACAAGGAGCTACGCGCCGGTTGAAGTTGCAATGTTGGAGAACTGCCGCCACTCGCCTCATCTGGATCAAGCGGAAAAGACGCGTCATCTGATTGCAGACTTCGTTTCGCGCCTTGAGAGGATAGAGCGGTCCGAAGTCCGGGTGGCATAGTGGCCAATTGGCGACCATCACACGCCTATGTTCCGGGGCAAACGTCCCGGCATCCGGAGGACCTTTTTGATCTGATCAAAGCCGGCACCGACACCATGTGTCTCGATGAGATCACTGGATCAAAAGCCTGGCAATATGGTTTGGCCTTTCTCGATGAGGGATTCTACTGGGAGGCCCACGAAGTTTTGGAAGCGGTCTGGATGAATTGCCCGCAAAACTCACCTGAAAAACTCATGACCCAAGCCGTTATTCAGACCGCAAATGCCCGATTGAAGCAGAAGATGGGGCGCAAGTCTGCTGCACGTCGTTTGGGCATAGAAGCCCGTCGCCTTGCGAAAGAAGCGGTAACCAGAGCGCGCGGCCCTGTACTTGGGCTCGATTCGCAAGACATGCAATATATAGCATCATTCTAGGAAGAATGCAGAGATACTCATAAAACTCTGATATACTTACATAAATATGTGAGATATTATGCACAATATCACTTTACCTGGAGCAAGTGACGCACTATCATGCATAACAACAGAAATAGGAGAGCGCCATGACACAGGGCATAGATTTTCAGACTGACCCCTCCAAATATCGCCACTGGCGCGTCGAATATGACGGCCCAATTGCCAATCTCATCATGGATGTGAATGAGGATGCTGGCCTGTTCGACGGATATCAGCTCAAGCTGAATTCATACGATCTGGGTGTGGACATCGAATTGTCCGATATCGTTCAGCGAATGCGGTTCGAGCATCCGGAAGTCAAAGTTGTTGTGATGCAGTCCGGCAAAGACAAGGTCTTTTGCGCCGGTGCCAACATTCGCATGCTTGGCGGAGCCGCGCACAGCCATAAAGTGAACTTCTGTAAGTTCACGAATGAAACCCGAAACACATTTGAAGCAGCCGAAGAAGACAGCGGTCAAAAGTACATCGCGGCGGTGAAGGGTGCCTGCGCTGGTGGCGGATACGAGCTTGCATTGGCATGCAACCACATCATGCTGACCGATGACAGTACTTCTTCGGTAGCTTTGCCAGAAGTACCACTCCTAGCAGTTCTCCCGGGGACCGGCGGCCTGACGCGCGTCACAGACAAGCGAAAGGTACGCCGTGACCTCGCGGATATTTTCTGTTCGATCGAGGAGGGCGTTAAGGGCAAGCGCGCGGTTGAGTGGCGGTTGGTAGATGAGGCCGTCCCAAACGCGACTTTTGAAGCTGTCGTACGTGAGCGCGCCGAAGAATTCGCTGCGTCATCCGCTAAGGCAGACGTCGAGCAAGGCGTCTGCCTGAACCCGCTTAACCGTCAATTCGGTGATGATGGCTCGGTCACATATTCACTCGTAGAAGTGGTTATTGACCGGGATGCCCGCAAAGCCACCATCACTCTGAACGGACCGGAAGACGCGGCACCAGCGGATATGGAGGCCTTCACCGCGCAAGGGGATCAGGCCTACCTGTTGCGGCTCGCGCGAGAGCTAGATGATGCCATCTTACATTTGCGCCTGAATGAAATGGACATCGGATTGCTTGTCTTCCGCACCCAGGGTGACCCGGACGCATTCCTGTCCCATGAAGATCTGCTGCGCAACAATGCTGATCATTGGTTGGCCAATGAGGTTTTGTCATACTGGAAGCGCCTCCTGAAGCGTATCGATGTAACGTCGCGGTCTATGGCGGCGCTCGTCGAGCATGGATCTTGTTTTGCAGGAATTCTCGCGGAGATCCTTTGGTCAGTCGACCGAACCTATATGATGGAAGACGAGTTTGACGGCGACAATCGCCCGACAGCGGCGGTCACAATGTCTGAGGCGAATTTTGGACTGATGCCAATGGGCAATGGCCTCACCCGGCTTGAAACGCGCTTCCTCGGAGAGCCGGAGATTGTCGACAAGGCGCAGGCGAGGACGGGGGAGAAGCTGGAAGCCGAAGCCGCCAACGATCTTGGTCTGGTCACAATGATCCTGGACGATATCGATTGGGAGGATGAAATCCGCATCTTCATGGAAGAGAGAGCATCTTTCAGCCCTGATGCAATGACTGGCATGGAAGCAAACCTGCGCTTTGCTGGACCAGAGACGATGGAAACCCGGATCTTCGGACGTCTCACTGCTTGGCAAAACTGGATCTTCAATCGTCCCAACGCGGTTGGTGCCGATGGTGCATTGCAGCGCTACGGCACTGGCGTCCGCGGAGACTACAACATGGAACGGGTTTGACCCGCATCCCCAGAAATCTAGCAGGAGAAAGACATGCTTGACCTCATCAATGTCAGCTATGACACGCAAATCCCCAATAACGTGGGCTTAAGTGAAGATCGCAAAGTCCTGAAGGCGCTTGAGAAATGGCATCCGGGCTATATCGATTGGTGGAATAAACTCATTCCGCAAGATTTTCAGGAATCCATGGTGTATCTGCGTACTGCGGTTAGCGTGGATCCAAAGGGCTGGGCCAAATTCGACTATGTGAAGATGCCGGAATATCGCTGGGGTGTTCTGCTTGCGCCGCAAGCCGAAGATCGCGTGATCCCAATGGGAGAGCACAAGGGTGAGAAGGCCTGGCAAGAGGTTCCTGGCGAATACCGCAATATGCTCAAACGCCTGATCGTCATCCAAGGCGACACGGAGCCAGGCTCGGTAGAGCAGCAACGGTTTCTTGGTTTGACGGCACCGTCCCTCTACGACATGCGGAATCTGTTCCAAGTAAATGTTGAGGAGGGCCGCCACCTTTGGGCGATGGTCTATTTGCTGCAAAAGTATTTCGGTAAAGATGGACGCGAGGAAGCCGATGACCTGCTCGTCCGCTCGTCAGGTTCCGATGAAGCGCCGCGTATGTTGGGCGCCTTCAATGAAGAAACACCCGATTGGTTGTCGTTCTTTATGTTCACTTACTTCACCGATCGTGACGGTAAGATGCAGTTGGAAAGCCTTGCACAGTCTGGGTTCGATCCACTATCGCGCACCTGCCGCTTCATGTTGACCGAAGAAGCGCATCACATGTTTGTTGGTGAAACCGGCGTGAGCCGCGTGATCCAACGGACCTGCGACGCTATGAACGCAGCGGGGATTACAGACCCTTATGACATTGGCAAAATTCGCGACCTAGGCGTGATTGATCTGCCAACGATCCAAAAGAAGCTCAACCTTCACTACTCGCTGTCGCTTGACCTCTTTGGACAAGAGGTGTCGACGAATGCGGCCAATGCCTTCAATGCTGGCATCAAAGGTCGCTACATGGAAAATCGGATCGACGACGACCATTCGTTGCAGCACGATACCTACGTTGTCCGGAATGTTGTCGACGGCAAAATCGTCAGCGAGGAAGTTCCTGCTCTGACGGCAATCAATATGCGTCTGCGCGATGACTATGTTCGAGATGCCTCCGGTGGCATTGGGCGTTGGAACAAGATCATCGAGAAGGCGGGTATCACATTCAACCTGGCTTTGCCTCATGAGGCATTCCATCGCCAGATCGGTGTGTTTTCTGCGATTAAGGCCAACCCCGAGGGTGATATCATTTCGACGGAGGAATGGAACGCAAGCTCCGAGAAATGGCTCCCGACAAAGGAAGATGGTGCCTACATCCAGTCACTCATGGTCGCCTGCTACGAACCAGGGAAATTCGCAGGCTGGATCGCTGCACCAAAGGTGGGCATCGACAACAAACCGGGCGACTTCGAATATGTGAAACTTCACATGGCCTAACGGCGTCAAACGGCGGGGCACAAGGCCCCGCCAAAACTTCGTGGCTTGAGGAGAATTGAGATGAAGATCGAACGTATTACAGTCAAAAACGCAGAGCCAATTTCCAGCATCGAAAAGATCGCCGACATTCAAGGGTGTATCGGGTGCAAAGGATGCAAAGGGATGTGTGCGGCACTGCTCGACGTCTTAACCGTCCCGACTATTGTGGCCAGCCGGAGCCCGGCATGAACAAGCCATTCAAGCAACATCTCATCGACCCTGAAGTCTGCATTCGTTGCTACACATGTGAAATGACCTGCCCTGAGCAAGCCATTGAACACGACGACAACAATGTTGTTGTCAATGCCGACCTTTGCAACTTTTGCATGGATTGCATTCCAGTTTGCCCGACAGGATCGATCGACGAATGGCGTGTCGTTAAAGACGCCCATAGTCTTGAAGAACAGTACTCTTGGGATGAACTTCCGCCACAAGAAGACATTGCAGGTCCAGCAGGAGATGCCGATCTGGATGCTTTGGATGAAGCGATGGCTGCACTCCTCGCTGATGCGCATCAAGGGGCAGGCGGCAAGGCAAAAGCGCCAGCGACAGCGGCAAAGCCCACGATCAATCTCCATAACCTTGGAAAGCCTGTTGAGGCCGTTGTGCAAGGAAATTACCGCCTGACCGATTCAGATGGGAATGTCGACGTTCGCCACATCATCTTGGATTTTCAAGGCCACCCGATGCCAGTGCTGGAAGGGCAGTCAGTTGGTATCATTCCGCCTGGAACCGACGCGGAAGGAAAGCCCCGTCTTCCTCGTCTCTACTCTATCTCCAGTCCGCGCGATGGCGAACGAAGTGGCTATAACAACGTGTCGCTTACCGTCAAACGAGAGGAGCATGGAGTTTGCTCAAACTTTGTTTGCGATCTTGAAAAAGGGGATACCGTTAAGATTACCGGCCCCTTCGGTGCGACCTTTCTGCTCCCAGATGATCCTGAAGCCAGAATCATGATGATCTGTACTGGCACCGGCTCCGCACCTATGCGTGCCTTTACCATGCGACGTCAGCGGACAGTCGGCGCAAAAAACGGTGGGATGACGATGTATTTCGGAGCACGTAGCCCCAAAGACTTGCCCTATCACGGGCCGTTGAAAAAAGTACCCGAGAGTTTGTTGAAACAACATCTTGTTTTTAGCCGCGTTGAGGGCGAACCCAAGGAATATGTGCAAGATCGCATGCTGACGGATCAACCCGCGATCGCGGACATGCTCAAGGATCCCAAATGCTATATCTACATTTGCGGGCTTCGGGGAATGGAAGAGGGTGTGAATTCCGCGTTTTCGACAATCGCAAGCGATATGGGCACCGATTGGCTGTCATTGCGAGACACGATGCGTGAAGAAGGACGCTACCACGTTGAAACCTACTGAGATGTCGCCTCGGCCCTGTTCTGCGCATTGTCACAGGATCAATGTGAGCTGGGGGGACTGCGATCCGGCCAGGATCGCTTACACAGGTCGACTGCCTTGGTTTGCACTTGATGCCATCAACGGTTGGTGGGAAACGCATCTCGGAGAGGGTTGGTATCAGATGGAGCTCGATCGCAATGTCGGGACGCCATTTGTACGACTGGAGATGGATTTCAAAAGCCCTGTGACACCGCGCCACCCATTGATTTGTCACGTTTGGCCCTCTCGCCTCGGAGAGACGTCTATCGAGTTCCGCGTGGACGGCGAGCAAGATGGGGCATTGTGTTTTGCTACACGCACTGTGAGCGTCTTCATTGTCGCGGATGCCTTTAAGAAGTCTCCGCCTCCCAAGGAGATAACCGACATCCTTGCACCATTCATTGCTGAACTGGATATGGCTCAAGTTTAGCCATTCCCTTTTGATGATGTTGGTGCATACTATGCATTATTGTTCATCAAGGGGGTTCGCCCTATGGCGGAAATCGCGACTTTTTCGGGTGGGGCCAAGAAGCTCGACGACAAAACCGAAATGGAACGGCAGGTTGCCGCCTTGCTCGTGCATGTAGGATTGCGTGTTCGTGCTTCTCGGGAGCGTAAAGGCATTTCACGGCGGGTTTTGTCTGAAATGTCAGGTGTATCCCCGCGCTATTTGGCCCAGCTTGAAAGTGGCGAAGGCAATATCTCCATCGGGCTTCTGAAGCGGGTTGCCCATGCGCTGGATCACAAGATCGAATGGTTTGTAGGCGCAGAAGACCCGTGGACCTCAGAAAAGATGCGGGTTGCAGAGATGTTCGCCACGGCCGACAAGCATAGACAGCAGCTTGTTTTGAGTGCGCTGAATCCGCTGCCGACGGAGGCCAACAAAGCCGAACGCGTCTGTCTCATTGGTCTGCGTGGTGCTGGGAAGTCCACACTTGGACGCATGGCCGCGGAGAGGTTGGACGTTCCATTTCTTGAGTTAAACAAAGAGATTGCGCTCTATGGCGGTATGCCAATTGACGAAATCATGGCACTCTATGGCCAAGAGGGATATCGCAAGCTCGAGGCGAGTTCACTAGATCGCGTCATCGAAAACTATGATCGCATGATCCTTGCAGTTGCAGGTGGTATCGTTGCGGAACCCGAGACCTTCCGAAAACTATTGTCAAGGTTCCATACCATTTGGATCAAAGCCAGCCCGCAGGAACACATGAACCGCGTGCAGGCTCAGGGCGATGAACGCCCAATGGCTGGAAACGCAGATGCCATGGAGCAGCTGCGGTCGATCCTAAAGAGCAGGGAAGGGCTCTATGCCAAGGCGGATGCACAGCTCGACACAACTGGGACGCCGCTCGAAACTTCCCTCGAGCAACTTTTGGAGCTGACAAAGATGTGTGGGTTTTTCGCATAGGCCGCACACTTTTGCCGTTGCAATATATCACATCACAGGCATTATAGCGCTAAAAAGGAATCGTTAATGTCTGTCGAAGTCCGGCGCGAAGGCACTGTTGCCTTCGTCACGCTGTCAAATCCGCCTGTGAACGCAATTGGCCTGGAGGTGCGCAAAGGGTTATCTGAAGCGCTCGATTGGGTGAATGGGCAAAACGGCCTTTCCCGCGTGATCCTCAGTGGATCGGAGCGCGCCTTTGCAGCGGGAGCCGATGCGCGTGAGTTCGACGCCGATCCGGTTGCGCCCCATCTTCCCGACATCGTGGCCCGTATTGATGCCTGCGAAACGCCCTGGGTTGCGGCGATTTCTGGCGTGGCTCTAGGAGGCGGCTGTGAGCTGGCCCTGGCCTGTCGTTACCGGATCGCAAGCCCATCAGCAAAAATCGGATTGCCGGAAGTCACGCTCGGCGTGGTTCCAGGCGCTGGCGGAACGCAGCGTTTGCCGCGCCTGGTTGGCCTGAAGGCAGCGCTTGATCTTGTTGCAACGGGGCGGCCTGTTTCAGCCAATCGGGCCGAGGAAATTGGACTGATACACGGGCAAGCCGACGATCCAGTGATGCTGGCGCAGCATCTTGATCTTGGTACGATTGCATTGGAAGTGGCCATCAGCACGTTGCCGAAACCAACAGCGAATTCAGATGCAGTTGAAGGTGCGCGTGCCCTTGCAGAGCGGAAAATGCCAAATCAAATTGCGCCGAAACGGGCCATTGATCTGATCGCGGCGTCCGCGACGATGACTTTGGAAGACGGCATGGCGCAGGAGCGCGAGGCCTTTCTCGCACTACGCCGGGGCGATCAGGCGCACGCCCTTCGCCACATCTTCTTTGCGGAGCGTGGAGCCCGGGCGCCTGATCGCATCAAAGGAGCCGAGCAACCGCTTGATCATGTCGCGGTCGTCGGCGGCGGCACGATGGGGGCAGGCATCGCCTACGCGTTGCTGAATGCCGGATTGACCGTGACTTTGTTGGAGACGGACGCGGAAGGCGTCACGCGCGCAAACGAAAATGTTGAAAAAATCGTGGCGGCCAGCCTGAAGCGCAGACTGATTTCGGACGCTGATGCGCAGAGCCACCGTGCAAAGTTCCTTGCGACCACTGACTATGGGGCGGCCGCAAAGGCGACCCTTGCCATTGAAGCGGCCTTCGAGAGCATGGAGGTGAAAAAGACGATCTTTGGAATGTTGCAAACCCATTTGCCCGCAAACGCAATCCTTGCCACCAACACCTCATACCTTGATGTCAACGAAATCGCGGCTTGCGTACAGGATCCATCCCGGGTTGTAGGTTTCCACTTTTTTGCGCCAGCCCATATTATGAAACTGTTGGAAATCGTCGAAGGCAGCCAGTCAAGTGATGCAGCCCTGGCAACCGGATTTGCCCTGGCAAAACGACTTCGCAAAATTCCAGTTCTTTCCGGCGTCTGCGATGGTTTCATCGGCAACCGAATTCTGGCCCGCTATCGCGAGGCTGCGGACACTGTATTGCTTGAAGGGGCAGCGCCTTGGGAAGTTGACGAGGCAATGGTCGAATTTGGTTATGCCATGGGCCCATACGAAGCTCAGGACTTGTCCGGGCTGGACATTGCCCATGCAAATCGACGCCGCCAAGATGCCACCCGTGACCCCAATCGTCGTTACATTCCAATTGCGGACCGGATGGTCGAATTGGGCAAGCTTGGAAAGAAGACGGGTGCTGGCTGGTATCGGTACCCGGGAGGCGCTGGCAAAGTTGAAGACCCAATCGTTGCTGACCTTGCGATAGAGGAAGCGCATCTTGCAAAGGTGGAAAGACGAGAATTCACTGCTGAAGAAATCCGAGAGCGCTTGCTCATTGCGATGATCAATGAGGCAGCCGACATTTTAGACGAAGGCATTGCGGCCTCTGCCGCCGACATCGATCTTGTAACAGTGTTTGGTTACGGGTTTCCACGTTGGCGGGGAGGGCTGTTGGCCTATGCAGATACATTGGGTGCGTCCAAAATTCTGGAAAAGCTCAAGTCGTTTGCTCAAGAAGATCCCCTAGTCTGGACTCCGAGTCCGAGCGTCATAAAATGTGCGCAAGAGGGATCTTCATTTGCTCAACTATTCGGGAAGGGGACCTGAACGGAAGGCCGCGTCCAGTGGTGGTGAGGAGACTTAAAGGGAGGGAAATGAATATGACAGCAGAGCGACTCAAGCCAGTCCATGTCGATGAATTTGCAACCGATCTGAGGGCGGTATGCGGAAGGTTCCAAGTCAGTCCGCCGCGGCGCAAGCATCACATCGACTCTCAGCTTTCAGTTCGGAGCTCGGCAGGCTTCGATGTTGTATCTGTGTCGCAAAACGCGCAGAGAATTGATCGAACCCAACGAGACATTCGTCGCATTCCCGGCGACCATTTTTTCCTCATCATTCAACAATAAGCTGGATCCGTTCTTCAGCAAAACAACCAACCTGAAGAGATGCAGGTTGGAGACATGTTTGTTGTCGACAGCGCAACACGGGGTCTGCTCCGGCTCAGTGCAGAATGACACCTCTTATGAGCGTTTTTGTGTTTCCCGACACGATGAGACTATCCCGCTGACGCGGAATGGTCAAAATTTGTAGCCTGTACAGGCGCTGGAGACGGTGGGCCGAACCGAGTGTTGTCATGCTCTCATCTGCGCATTCTCGCGTGCTGCCTTTGTGGCCTGCTGCGGTGCCCGAATGATTACAGGGTTTTCGTCGGGTTTGCCGAAATCCCTTTCTCCCAAGGTCGAAATCACGGGCACTGGAAAACTGCCGATCCCCTCGGGTTGCGATGTTGAGAACCTATAGCAGCTCATCGGCATTTGGATGTGTTGAAGAGGCTTGTGAGATCCGCGCGGGCGCGCGGCTCACTTGATCCATGAGACAGGGCAGGGGATCCACACGGGCTTGCGCCCGCGCTCACCCCGGCCCTGACATTCTCATAATTGGCTGAGCAGACCGCCGGGCGGTCTGCTGCGCTTGATTTCCCCGAACGTCAGGGGGCCGAAAATCTCTCGTATCTGATCCGGTCCAGGGGGAAGGCGCAAAGAGAGATCCGCGCCAGGGCGTGGCTCACATATCTCTTTCCCATGCGCCTCAAGCAGAAATCGTGAAAATCCCGGTTCCTCCCACGCGCCAGCGCGCGGGTCCCTCCCAAATTTCCCCAATTTCAGCCTGACCCCCAGTCCTCAGATCAGAAACGGATCTTTTCCATCGGCCCCCCTCCTTGCCGGGGAAAAACGCGGATGGGGTGCGGGTGTCGATGTCACAGCCAATGGGCCGTTTCCTTGGCCCATTGGAACAAACCAAACCGCAAGCGGACAGGCCGGGGAACATCGGCATTCGCGTCACCACGAAGGAAACAGATATGAATGCACAAGTTGCAGATATGGCAATGACCCAAGCGCAGATTTGCGCAATGATTGCCGAGCAGAATGACGCTTTTCGCAAGCGTGAATCCGCAGGCGGGAGCGGCCAGTGGGTCTTTACCACAGCTATCGACAACGAAGGCCCGGCATTCTTGCAAGCCTGCCTTGAGGCGGTCCAAGCCTACGACGATTTCACCGAGGAAAACGACCCACAGGGAACCCACGAAATGGGGTTCATGGAAGTGATGGGCAAAAAGGTCTGGTGGAAAATCGACCTCTACAACCGGACCTTTGATGGCGGTGCCGAGAACCCAACCTCGCTGGCCGATACGCGCCGCGTCCTGACCATCCTTTTCCCGAGCGATTACTGAAATCGGCTCCGCCCGAAAGGGTGGGGCTGGTTGCGCAACCCGCGCAGGAAAGGAGGTGAGTGCATGAACCCATACACGATTGACCGTCAACGCAAGTTGGCTTGGAGCAATCTCAAGAAGGGCGGCCTCTCGAGCAAGATCGCCCGCGCCTTCTTGAAACTTCACGCAGCCGTCTAGGCGGCCCCGCTCTACCCCGGAAGGGGTAGGGCACCCTTAACACAAAAATTCACCACGAAACAAGGAATGCCCTTATGACTAAACAATCGAAAATCGACATCGAAGCCGCAGCCGACATCATCGAATACGTCGCGTTGAAAGACCTGTACCTGTCCGACATCAACCCGCGAAAAGAGGTTGACGAGGAAGGCATTGCGTTGCTGGCCGACAGCATTGCGACCTGTGGTCTGATCCAGAATCTCAATGGCTTGCGTGACGAGAGAGACAAAATCGGCGTTGTGGCAGGCGGACGCCGGTTGCGCGCCCTGTTGATTGCTGTTGAGAGCCGCCCCGATCTGGCGACCGTACCTGTCAAAATCACGACCGATCCGGTTGTGGCGGAGGAATGGGCAAACGCCGAGAACACAGCACGTGAAGCGCTGGACCCGGTTGACGAAATCCGTGCCTATCGGGCAATGGCCAAAAAGGGCAGCCCGCTTGCGACCATCAGCCGAGCCTTTGGCGTGACGGAGCCCCATGTGCGCCGCCGCATGGCACTGGCCAATCTGCCCGAAGCTGTACTGGACGCGCTCAAAGCCCGTGACATCAGCATGGGTATCGCGCAGGCCATGACGGTAGGCGACAACGAGACGAAAATCCTCGAAACTCTGGACCGGGCAAAGAACAGCCATTGGTTCTCGGAACATGACGTCAAAAAAGCGCTCAAGCCCGAGGCAATCGACAGTGATGACCGAAAGGCAAAGTTCGTCGGTCTGGACGCCTATGAGGCAGCAGGCGGCACCATCACCGCTGATCTGTTCCAAGAAGAAACCCTCTTGAACGACCCGGAAACCATCGAACGCCTGTTTGAGCAAAAGCTGCAAGCTCAGGCTGAGGCGATCCGGGCCGAGGAAGGCTGGGCATGGGTCATGGTTTCCCCGGAGAGCAATGTGTTTTGGTACGAACTGCAACGGACAGAAGGCTTTGCCCGCACCTACAAGATCGAAGGTGTTCTGAGCGAAGAACAATCCGAGCGCTATGACGAACTGGCAGAACTGGCGAATGGCGATGCCATTGACGAAGCCGGAGAGGCTGAATTGGAAGCCTTGGAAGCGATCATCGAAAGCGACTACAGCGCCGAGCAAAAGGCTCTGGCCGGGATTGTCGTCAATGTCAGCCATCGCGGGACGATCGTAGTTGAGCGTGGTTTGGTGAAAGCCGAGGATCAGGCGGCAGCGGTCGAACAAGGTGTGATCGAAACCAGCAAGCACGGGTCAACCGAGGCGAAGAAACCCGAAAAGCCTGCCTATTCGCAGAAGTTCATTGACGACATGACCGCAATCCGTCTGGCGGCAGTCCAAACAGCGCTGTTGACCAAGCCTGACTACCTGCAAAGCCTGTTTGCATTCGCCATGTCCCCAGCTGTCACTGTACCCTAATTAATCAGAATTGGGCTTGAGATTTTCGTTTGTTTTCAGCGCTCGTCTGTACCCTTAATTTCCATACTGTACCGCTAATTGCAGTATTGTACCTTTAATCGCCATACAGTCGGAGCTGTGGATAAGTTAGGAGGCCGACTGAGCCAAAATAGCCCATCCGCCGATAATGATTGGGCAATCTGCGTTGAGGGGTTTCAACCAGGGCCACGGATGTATTGCAATTAAGGGTACAAAAACTTCCAAAATTGCCTCAAATCCGCAGAATCTGGTTAATTAGGGTACAGTGACAGCCGCGGCGTGCAAAGCCTGCTGAGAAGCACCTGTGACCTTAGAAACGCAACGCCTTGCCTGTTTCGGACGACCGGCGCCGATTGGCTGGCCGACACGGAACTTGGCGAAGAGGTGTTCGGCCCTCTGGGGTTGATCGTGACGGTTCGGGATGAAAGCGAGATGCTGGCTGTCGCTGAAAGCTTCAAAGGCCAGCTAACCTGTACCTTACATATTGACGAAGCCGACAGCGATACCGCCAAGGCGCTTCTGCCGGTCCTCGAACACAAAGCCGGGCGGGTATTGGCCAACGGCTTTCCCACCGGCGTGGAGGTGTCCGACACTATGGTGCATGGCGGTCCCTACCCGGCCTCGACCAACTTCGGAGCAACCTCTGTGGGCACCTTGTCCATTCGCCGCTGGCTGCGGCCAGTGTGCCTGCAGAACATTTCTGCGGCCCTTTTGCCAGCTGACCTAAATTAACCCTGGGCGGGCATTCAAGCACTAAAGACACCTGGAGACTCGCAAAGTGTTGAGGCAAAGCTCAACGCCAAACGGTTTCGCAAATGAGTTGCCGTCCTCACCACTTTAGCCAATCATACTCATTTCTCTCGCGCCAGCCGTGTAGAATTTCGACTCTTTAATTGCTTCGCGTTCGATCAAGGTCTGCTTTGAGAAAGCCGCATAACGGCTATTGCACTCGAGACACTCGGCACAAACGGGCGCTCTGGCGACAGAACCGTTGACTTGACCCTCGGGTATGACCAAGTATGACTGCGGAGGGCCGTTATGACCATTAAAACCACGCTCAGCTTTACCGACCGTCACCACCGCTTCCTCAAGGAAAAGGTCGGCGAGGGGGTCTATGCCTCGGCGTCGGCTGCTGTTGCCGCCGCCGTCGAACGGATGATCAAGGACGATGAGGCACGCGAGGTTGCATTGGACGCCATGGCCGACGAGATCCGCCGCCGCTCCGAGTCCCCACGTGATGCATATGTCGAACATGATGCCACCTTCGGCCCGGCACTGCGACGGCTGGACCGCAACGCGTGACATACACGCTGCGCTACCATCCGTCGGTAGCAAATGATCTGTTGGTCATATCAGAGCTGGTCCAGGACTATGCGGGCCCGCAAACCGCGCGTCGCAAATTGGCCGAAATCGCTGAAGTCGCCCGGAGTCTGCGCACGCTGCCCCATCGAGGCACAAAGCGCGATCACATATTACCAGGACTTCGCGCCATTCCTGCAGCCCGTCGCGCGGTGATCGCCTTCACGATTGATGAGGACGCGCGCGAGGTTCTGGTAATCGCCATAACTTACGGTGGGGCCGATTGGATATCCCGCACGGGACACCGCAGCTGACTCACTCCAACAGATCGCTCGCTGGATCTTCTACAAAATCGACGTCATCATAGTATCGCTGCACGTGTGCAAGTGAACGATGTAATGACAGTCGCATTACCGTGACACATTTCCGCACTTATAATGTTGTCTGGCGGGGCAGGGGGGCTACTACTGGTCGATAGCATACTTCATCAAAGTCTCGCCAGAGAAAGGATGAGAAGGCGAGACGATATTAGACTGTCTGGTCTTCGTGCCATTCTTTGATGGTTCTGCACAGTCTCGACATCGCAAATCCGCGATGAACGCGGACATCGAGCATGTCAAAGCCTTCAGAAAACTTAACGACGTCCTGCCCGTCCACGATGAACTCAAATCGCCCACTCGAATAGGCGTCCTCGTGATTGTAATCGACGACCCTCCAACTTCCGAGAACTTCGCCGTCTCGGGTGATCACATCGCCTTGCGCCAGCTCAGGCTGGTACACACTGTCCATCCACTCATCAATGCCAACAAAATTTATTGGGTAGGTCAACTTCATGCTCGAAAATCCTCAAGTAGCGTTCTTGAACAGCGCTCAGAAAAACAGTTGTTCTGCAGCAGACCTTGGACGCCTTCCTACTGAACACTACACAAACCTGAGTGGTGCAGAAAGAGACCAGATCGTTCTGGGGCTGAAGTTTGCCCGATGATTTAAAGCTCGATAGGGTTTGATCATGCACATCTATGGTTTCGATCACATCGTTCTCTGTGTTCACGACGTCGACGCCACCTTAGAATTCTACGAGCGAGTTCTGGGCATGGCAGTGCTTGAAGAGCGACCGGGGAAGTGGTCGCTTCATTTTGGGTCGAACAAGATCAGCGTCCAGGATGCGACGGACCTGCCCAGGCTCGTTGAGAAAACAGTTCCGGGCAGCGGCAATTTCTGCGTCCTGACCGACTACCCTATGGAAGATGTCGTTGCTCAACTGCAGTCCCATGGCGTTGCGATCGTCGAAGGGCCTGCGGAGAAGTCTGGAGCGGTCGGCAAACTAGTGTCGGTCTACTTTCGCGATCCTGACGGCAATCTTGTCGAAGTCAGCAATCGAGAACTATGATGATTTGCTTGAGGGGGCACTTTTAACGCGATCGACGAAATAGACCCGGATCTTATTGATGATTGGGGTGTGGAAGACCGCCTTGAGAAGTTCACAGCTGTGAACTCTGGCCCCGACAAAGACACGGATGCCCCCAACCATTCACTTGAACAGCTGGCGGACAGCATTCGAGAAAATGGCCGGCAAGTACCAATTCAGGACCGTTGATTTGCTATAGTTAAATAGGCCCCAACTATGGATTGGCCGTGTAGACATCGCCGTGTGAACTCCTACGAACCAAACTCAAATCGCGTGAAACTTCAGATCCAATTGTGGACGGTTGGAAAGTGGAGATGTTCTGTCAGGAACCTCAACAACACGAAGGCCAAACCAGTTCGATGAATGTCTTTAGATTGTGTCTTTCTCTCACCTTGTGCCTGGCATTCGCCGCCCCTGGATCAGCTGACACCAGTTTATTGAAGCACTTCCTTCAGAGATGTGGTGAAGCCTATTTTGCTGGCCTTGAACCGAGTTTTTCAGACTTACAACCTTCTGAATTACAAGACTTGGAAGGTTACACATTTTTCGACCTCACGAATGGGTACTCAATTACCGTTTCTGACCCCGAAAGTAATGTATCCGTTTGTGGAATAGGTCTGCGTTTCCCGGACAAGTTTAATGGAAACTTGCAGGACGAAATCGACGAGTTCCTGCAATGGGCTGCCGGGAAAGAGGCAGAAGGAGTACTGTATGAGGCAACGTCCTGGGAGCTAAATGGGGTAACTCAAACGTCCTTCGAGTATGTCAATACTGAACCTCCAACCCAATGTCCGGGTTTGACCTTTGGACATGGGATAGACCAATCGCTCCCTATATTATTTCTAGTGATTAGGACAATTGAGAGAAGCGAATGCAGAACATTTCTCGGGTCATGAATTGCATGGTTCAGGACCCTCGTTTAGCCAATGCGATGAGGCTGGCGTTAATCCGCAGATCACCAACGGCGTAGCGTCTGGTCATAGCCCTTAAAACTCCCCCAGGGTTCTTGATTGGCGTTTGAGGATGAGACCTGTTCCGATCGATGATAATCAAGCAAATTGTTGTTGTCTCGACGCCCATTTGCAGCACGGCTTCGCGATATGCGTCATGGTTGATCCCCAGCGGTACCATCCTGTCGATCCCCGCGTTGATGAAGTCCTGAGAGCTTGGTTTGGCTTTTCACCTTGCGATATCACAAGACTCGTTTGCATTTCATCCGTACAGAGCGCCAAAAGCCGATCCGGTGTCAGCCAGTCCAGGTTTTCGGACTTGCTCGCATCGGAATCCGCTTCATGATTGCTTTCAAAGCAATTCTCACCGCCGGTAGGCGGTGCAAAGATTTCAGTGTCTGCCTGCTTACAGGCAGGCGATCTTTCAACGTGATCGTTACAAGGTACATATAGATCATGAGTTGTATCTTGTAATAATGGTAGGACACCAGAGTCCGGGTGGCCGGACTCTTTTTGCTTCTTTTCAAAGAACAGTTCGATCTTATCCACCAGGTCCATGACAACTTCCAGGTGGTGCCTCAACTCAGTTGAACCCACAGAAGCAGGGAACCTGCGCGGCCAGTCGAGGAACGCCTGGGTGAAGCTTTCAACTGTCGAGCTGCTGGGCCACTGTTGCTGTGCAGACATGATTGAGTTTTTGACGCGCTTGTGGCCGGCACTGATCTTCAGTTTGAGTTCACGGCGCTCCTGTATCTCTTGATCAAGTTCCGCATCTATTCCCAGGAGTAGGGGGGTCGCTTCAATCAGTGGTGTCAGCGATATACCTTGGCGGAATTCGCTGCCATCAGATCTTTTGAGACAATAGCGCCGGCCACTCAGGCCAACATCCTTGCTCACAAACCTGTGGACTTCCTCAAGGGCGACCTCAATCCGCCTGATTGATCGTTCCGATACACCAATGCGCCGCGCGAGATTGCCTTGCATCGAATAGCACATCGGTTCTGTGGTCGGATCTGTCCAGTCTCTCGGCCGCGTTTCCGACACCATCAGTAGAAGGACCGACAACTCGTTGGCAGAAAGACCAATGTGCCGTCCTGTTCGAACCAACACTCTTTCTACATGTCCTCTTGTCATTCCTTCCGGCAGCGCAGGGTATAGGTCTTCGCCTCTATCTTGTGTTTGGGTGTTCGCTCTCATGCTCGCTCCTCTATCGTGAAGCAAGGCTTGGGCCGACGAACCGGCATAACTTTTCTGTTCGCACGAATGCGTTTTTACTTGCCTGTCCTGTAGGGAATGCGGTAGAAAATAGGTGCAAACAGATTTTCTTTGCATCCCCCCGTATTGGCCATCCGCCTTGCGGGGGTTTGTTTTTTGGTTGGTTCGGTTTCCTTCTCGATTCGGTCTAAGGATTGATGGATGTTACCAGCGCAGCTGGTCGGCGGCTATAACTCGTAGATGAAGCTGGTAAAACTACTACCTGTGGTATCAGCGTCTACGCCCAGATTTCATCCTCTAGGTCTTCAGGGTGCTGCGTAACGTAGCAGAACAATTTCCCGGTTCGCCCTGTGTCTAACCGCATGTTTGTTTCCAATTCGCCCCTAATTTCCTTTCCAATGGACGGATTATGTCATGTTGAGAGTCTTAGACAGGGGATGTGAGTTCCACAACAAAAACTTTCGAAAACAAAAATAGTACGTCCAAAAAATGTTCAAAAAAACCCCAGCCATCCCTGTTAAAAAATGACTCGAAATCAAGGCGATAGCAGTGCACAACGGCTGCAAAAGGGAGGCTGTTAAGGTGTCAACGCTGAAGGATCTTGGCTACACGATCCGCAAGATTCGCAAGGGAAAAGGGGTGACGCAGGCTGAACTGGCCAAAAAGGCTGGGATAGGCGTTCCTACAATGAACTTTATCGAAAACGGCAAAACCAGTCCAAGGTTGGAAACACTGGAAGCTATTGCTGAGGCCCTTGACACCAGCGTGCCGCACCTTATGACGCATCAGCTCGACACAACTGTTCCGCATAAGCAGGATCTGAAGGTCAGAGTAGCTCGAAATGTGCGCGACAGACGCGAGTACCTCGGTTTGTCGCGGCGCGAGATGGCCGAGCGGGTAGGTTTTGTACAGCAGTACATTACGAAGGTTGAAGGCGGCACTCGGCTTTTACTTTTGAAAAACCTCATACGGGTGTCATATGCACTCGAAACTCAGCCGACCTGGCTTATCTCGGATGGGTTTGACGTTTCTTTTTCGGTGCCGGATGAGGTGAGATATCCGGAAACCACTGAAGTTATGGAGATACTCGAAGCACAAAGAGTATACAGAAAACTGTCCATATTTAAGATGGGAACTGTGACTGGCCATGGTTCTGCAATCTGGTACAATATGCTGCGATCCGGAAACATATCGATTGTGGTGTTTTTGCAGATTTGCCGCGCGCTATCTTTAGATCCGGAAGATTTGATTGATGCTCGATCTTCAGAACAGGATGAAATCTTGGCTAAAATGTTCTTCCCGAACGCCGCGCGTTAAACATAGTTTTCTTCTATCCAAAAATAGAAATCTAATATTTCCTCGTACAGCGCCCCGCCGCTAGTCTGATGTGGATAACTTCGAGGAATGCACCTCCAGGTTATCTAGAGCAAACTTGGGGGCGTCAGCTCGGTGAATGTATGCGTGGCTTCTGCACTGCTATCTCCGAAACAAGGGCTTGGGGTAAGCCCCGCTAAAACCCGATTTGTGCAACGAAGTGATTTTTAGCCATGACTGATTCACGGATATGAGTCGGTTTTTACGTGATTGGGTTCATGTACTGATGTTTAATCGACTCCAGTTCCTTTTCTTGGCCTTGCCCCTGGCACTTGGTGCAAGTCAGGCTTTGTCTGCCCCGCTGATTCAATGCCCCGACTGGCGGCAATATGTTGTCAAAGAGTCGAGCGCGACGCTGCGGTCTTCTCCGCCAAAGCAATCGTTTGAGGTTGCTGTCGCCAACGGCAAAGCAGTCCAGGCGAATGTAAAGCCCCACAAGAGCCCCGCTCAAAACAAACGCACCGAGCCACTCCCTCTGCCGAAAGGCTTTTGGAACAAGGTAAGGCCAGGCGCCAAACCTGCGACTGTCGGTAAGACCCCAACGCCGGGCTCCCCGGCCGCCATCTCTTCGCAATGTCGCTATGTCGTCGTGAAGGGCGACACGCTTAGCAAGATTGCCGCCAAAAAACTGGGAACCGTAAAACGCTGGAAAGAAATCGCGCATGCAAATGGTCTGTCGGGTTTATCTCCCATAAGCCCGGGACAAGTCCTCAAATTGCCATGCGCAACCGGTGGGAAGGGGCCAGTTCCGATATCGCCCCTTCCTGCTCCAATGCCCGTCTGGACGGCACGTCCCGGCGAATATGTCACTGATGTCGTCAAGAGATGGTCAAAGTCGGCTGGCTACACCTACAAACAAGTTGGTGTCGATGAATGGGAAGTAACCGTTCCCATCGCCATCCGCGGGTCTTTCAAGGACGCCCTCAAAGAACTGGTCATTGGCTTTGAAGGCAGCGGGCATCCGCTTCCAATCAGCATTTACGCCAACAAGGTCGTCAGGATCGGGAGGCCCATATGATGAACCTCCTCAGGGCAACGAGCGTGGCGCTGGTAACGATGACCGGGCTGACGGCATGTGAAGCGTTCAATGAAGCCGATGATTTGGTTTCAGGTATTTCAAAAAGGACGGCGGACGAACGGGCGCGATTGAGGGCTGCTCAGCGTGGTCAACTTCACATCGTTGACCGGCCTTTCTACGGAGAAGCGGTCAAGGTCGAACGCGGATCCCGCAGTGGCAAGCCTCTGCCCAAGCGCCTTGAGGGCGCGCGCAGTATCTCCGTCACAACTTCTGGTGAGGCCGCAGACATCAAGACGCTCGCGGACGCGATCTCCCAGCAGGCGGATATGCCTGTAAACATTCGCACTGTGTACAGCTTGCCGGAAGGAGAGGTTATCGAGATCCCGATCGGATCAACGATGCGCGTTGAGCACCAGGGATCACTGTCTAAACTGCTTGATCAGATTGGCGCGCGTATGGATGTGGCCTGGTCCTATGACGGAACAGCAATCACGTTCGACCGGATGGTAACCCGCCGCTACAACGTGCCGATCCCAACTGGGGGGTCTAACCTGACATCATCGATCGGCGGCGTTCAGGGTGGCAATCGTACTGTCACATATGAGCGCAACATCGGTGGGTATGATGCCTGGACGGATCTGCGTGTGCAATTGGAAGCTGTAGCACCCCCTCCGGCCCTGCTTACGTTCGCGCAGTCATCAGGCCGTATCTCGGTTTTTGGTCCGCCTTCTGTTCAGGCGCGAGCAGCCGCAGTGATTGCGGATTTCGACGATGTGTTTTCCACTCGAATTGGACTGGAGGTGGCAGTCTTTTTTATTGATGCGAGCAAAAGCAACGAGTTTGCAGTTGGACTTTCCGGATCCGGAAGTCGTGGTAGCATCAACGGCGTTGTTGGTGCCCTGACGGGCAACGGCGTCGCCACGCTAACCAACAATTTTGGTTCGATCGACTTCCAATCGGTGGCCAAAAACGATGCGGTTGTCGATTATCGCTTTGGATCTCAAATCGCCCAAAGCGGTGTCATCGCTCCGATTGTGCTGACGGAGTCGCAAAACTACGTCGCGAGAACCACAAACACAACTGATCAGAACGGCAACGTATCAACTGCTGTTGAAACGGCCACCATTGATACGGGTATTTCGATCCACGCACTGCCGCGCCTGGTCCAGAACAACCGGATCCAGCTTTCACTGACGTTATTGCAAAACGATCTGACGGAACTGGAGAGCTTTGAATCCGGCAGCAGCACGGTGCAGCTTCCAAGAGTCAACGAGCGGGCGCTGCAGAATGACAGCGTTTTGGCGCCGGGCGAAACGTTGGTCCTGTCGGGATACGAACAGGACCGCGCCTCCCGCTCCAATACCGGTGCCGGAAAGGCGAGGTTTCTTGGCCTGGGTGGCCGGACGAAAGGGAATGTCGGCAAGGTCCGCATGGTGGTTATGGTCCGGCCCGCAATCATTCCGGCAGCTGGCTGATGGTGCGCGTTGTTACATATCAGGGAACCGAGGCGGTTGCAGGTCTGACCTGGGATTTCAGGAAGAGGCGCCCGTTTTGGAAGGCTGCACCGATCGCTGCGGAGTGGTCGGATCGGACGGCCTTCCTGCCGGACCAACAGGATTTGCTTGGCAAGCCGAGCCTTCTGTCGCTGCTGGCGCTCAGCTTGCCGGACAAGGTGAATGAAGATGCAGTGCTCTTTGCCTATGAAGATTCGGCGCAGGACCTGTATTTCATGGCGATCATGGTGCGCGGCAAGCCAAAACTGGCCGAAGAGACACTGTTTGATGATCGTGATGCATTCCTCGCCAGCGTAAAGCAGGAAAGTGGTAGAGGTCAGGTCAACAGGCTTGCGACAACCCGGGACCTGGCCGAGCTGGCGCAGGCTGATATCAAGGTCCTGGTGTTTGAGGATCTGGCCGACAGCATCCAACCGGTTCGTGTGACAGGCAAGCTTCCCGAAAACGCGTCAGAAACTCGACTGATCGCAGGTGCGATCGGCCTCGTATGCGTGGTTGCGCTCGTTTTCGGTGGCTTGTTCTGGATGAACCGGGCTGAACCTGAGCGGGTAGAGATTCCCAAAGTTGCAGTGATCGTAGATCGGGATGTCTTTGAAGAAAGCTGTCTTGAGGCATTCCGGGAGGGTTGGCCGCGGGCCCCAGGCTGGGACATCGTGCGCGAAGGCTGTGCGACACCGGAGATGCGCGATCCGGCCCTGGATGGAACGTTGCGGGTCAAAGCGCTGGCTTATCGCGAGTATGTCCTGGACCGTTCCTATAATGGGGAAATCGCCCGTCGGGCTGCCGCGGCGGTGCATGAAGGCACCTCTGTCAGTTTGCTCATTGAAAATCAGAGGCTCTTTTCAACCAAAGTTATTGAGGCACCACTCACGGAACTGGCGCAGGACGGTGCGGAGACACCGCCTGCGCCAACGGATCTGCGGGATATGGTGGCTGAAGTCTTCCTTGGCCACCTCAATCTCAGCGTGAGCCTTCCCGGTGGGGTCGGAGATCGTGTGCGGGTCGAGTTCCGGGGCAGTTTAGAGGACGCTCTTACCACCGCCCGGCGTCTGCCCGGAACCGCGATTTCGCGGCTTTCGCGCAAAGGTGACACCGTCACGCTCGACCTGTCTCCCCTGGAACCCCGCCTGATACCCCGTTCATCCTTTGAGGAGGACCCCACCTGATGCGACATCTGTTTTTGACCTCTGCGCTCTGCACAAGCCTGAGCCTCTATCCCGAACTTGTTGCCGCACAAAGCTGGGAGAAAAAGCAGCTGCATGAAGCCGTGATAAATTCGGCCGCCAACTACACGACAGTTTTGCGCACCGCGCATGACGAGGTCAGAAAATACATCACCTGGCGGGGTTGGAGAACCCACCTGACCGAAGAGGAGCGGGAACAGCTTTCCGCAGATATCCTTGCTGCGATCGCCGCCAATGAGAAAGTCACTCAAGACCTGGTCCCGTCCTTGTTGCAGGACAGGCTCGACAGCTACGATGTGCGGTTTCGCTATTGCGACGGCAAGTTGCTGACGTACTTCGGAACGCCGGATTTCAAGCACAACATGTCGGCGGAGCAGATTGCCGAAGCCCCGATCCTACGGGCCCAGCGTCAGAACCAGCGCTATACCGGGCGGCGGCTTGGTGTGCTGGAAGAGGGTCCGGACGGAATGGTGATGGCTCTGGCACGTGACCCTGTGACTGGTGGCGGGCAGCGCAGAATTGTTCTTGATTGCCTGCTGGAGGGTGAGGCTGGCGCCGAACGGCTTGAGGCCGGGACCCTGGGCTATATCAGTAATGCGCCCGCGAAGTACGGAATAGCTCATGTCAAACGGCGGCGGGAATCGGAAACCATAGCCTGCCCCGACAGGCAAGTTGGGCTCGGTCAGACCCGGCGGCGATATCTCAGCACGCCCTTTAACGGGCAATGGGATCAGATCGGCGATTCATATTATGACACCTCATTCGGCGGCGATGGGAACTGGACGGTCTGGGTAGATTTCTGTCGTGACCCGGTCACGATCCTCCGACGGGATGTAGAAGTCTGTGACGCGGTTCTCCGAACTGCAACGCAGGAAATCACGCTCCCGGGGGAAGGGCAGGCGGTGTATGACTACTACCTGACCGAAGCAAAGGATCCGACGGATTTCACGAAAACGGTATGGTTGCCTTCTGATGCGGACGGCAATTTCACCCCCACGGCCGTTGGAGTCCTGTCGAAGTATTCGAACTGCGACAACCTTGAGGCAGAAGCGCGAGTCACACCTGCAGTCAGCACGGTCACCGAAACCGACCAGCGTGCCTGCTCTGCGGGCTGGACCCATGGCAATCGAACCTATCAACGCACGGTAACCACGACGACCTATACCTATTCAGGCATGAAGCCAGGCTGGGAAAATGGTCTGTCTGCCTCGGATATAAACGTGTTGAGCTATGGCAGTTGGGGTCTGAAGGGTAACAGCTGTCGCAAGTGGGTTTCTTCGACGCAAATGCAGCGAAAAAACACGGATTGCAGTTGCCAGGGAACGTTGAGGTACCAGCGCGCGGTGATCACCAGGGGCTGGGACTGGCAGAGCAATGCCGACCAACTCAACACCACCCATGGCAATTGGGAACATCTGTCCGGGAGTTGTGAACCGGCCTGGAAAGTCGAGCGGCAGGGCGGCTCCTGCCGCAGGTCGCCTCCTCGCGGCGGTGGCGGTAACGAAGAACGTGATAACGAAGACAATGACGGTGATGGCTACCAGGACAGCATAGACCTGGATGACGGCGACCCGAATGTAGGGGATCGCCGTGACAATGGTGGTAACCGTGGAAATGACAACGGTGGCGACGACAAGATCGTTTGCACCGCGATGAATGCCGCCTATGGGTTTGGCTCTTTCCGCCAGGCGATCTGGCTGCGCTATGCCCGCGATCATCTCACGGAATTTCACCAGACCGGCTATCACCTGATCTTCCTGCCGCTGGTGCGCCGCGCCTACGGGCAGGACGATCGGTTTGCACGTGGTTTGCGCAAGAGCTTGGAACACATCATGCGCGAACGCACCGCTGATATCCGGGCCGAGATGCAGGGCTCCAAACGCCGCAAGCTCGGTCGTTTCTATCGCCTGACGCTGGAACCGCTTTGCTACATCACCGGTCGCCTTGCGGGCGGCGGCAAAGTTGCAGGTGTTGAGGATGTCCCGGTCATTGCCGGGCGTCTGAACCGCAACAGCCAGACACTGATCGGAGGACAAAATGCTTAAACTCAAATCCACGCTCGCTGCGTTGCTGGCCTTTGCAGTCACGACCGCGGCTGTAGCAGAGATCGATGAGTCCAAACGCATCGTCTACAAGCGCGGCGAGATTTTCCAGAATGTTGCCGCCGAACATGTACGCCCACTCCTGGCCAATACAGCCTGGGTCAGCACCTGGTGGGACGGGCAATATATGGATAAGGGCGGGTATGCAGCGATTGTCTGGTATGGTGCGGATGGGCGCGAGCATGCCTGTATCACCAACAGCAGCACCGGAAAAACCGGTGGTTGGGGTGCCGCGCGAGCTTATTCCGGTTATGAGAAAGATTTCAAAGCTTTCAAAGTGCGTTATCCGCTCAAGCGGGCCATCGATGCGCACGGAGACGCCTGGTACCAACTCCTGCGCTACAATGGCCAAACCGGGGAACTGACGACCTATCTCGCCGGCAAGCGCCGCTGGTGGGAAAACGATGTGGGCCACCTGCAGGCCCGCCTTCCGGCGGTCACCTGGGAGATCTGCCCGGACTTTCCCTCCGCTGAAAGCCTGGGGGCAAAGGTCAACACCAAACAGACCTCGCGCTTCTACAAGGAACTACTCTCACAGGACCCGGGTCAGCGCATCCTGCGTCCGCAATATGTCAATGAATGTGCCCATGAGTGGTACGGCAGAAAAGCGCGCAGGAACAGCCCAGCGTGCGGTGGCAACTGATGCGAATTCTGTGCCTGCGATATCCTGCTCTGGCCGCTTTTGTGGTGTCAGTCTGCCTCGGATCCAGCCTCCGGGCTGAGACAGATGACGCCTGGAGCAGGATGTTTCAACTCAGACCCACGCTCGCTGCGCTGTTTGCTTTTCCAGATACCACGCCGGCCCCGGCAGAGAACGAGGTATCCAAACGCATTGACGACAAGCGCGGCGAGATCTTCCAGAGAATTGCCGCCGAACAAGCGTCTCTGTTGTCGGCCAATACGGCCCGGGTGATCAACTGGCGGGACGGGCAATACATGGAGAAGGACGGGTATTCTACGATCGTCTGGTATGGAGCGGACGGGCGTAAGCATACCTGTATCTCAGATAGCAGACCCGCAGACAACGTGGCGCGAAGCTATTCCGGCTATGTGCTTAACTTCAAGGCACCCTATCCGCTCAAGCGTTCTATCAGTTCTGCCGAACAAACCGGATACCAGTTCCTGGGTTACAATGACAAGACGAAGGAACAGACCACCCATCTCCCTGATGCGCGCAGTTGGTGGAAAAACTATATCGGTCATTTGCAGACCCGCCTTCCTTCCCCTGTCAGGGATAATTGCCGGAACGCCCCCTCGACCGAAGGCCTCAACGCAGAGATCCAGTCGACGCAAATCTCCCGGTTTTATGGGGAATTACTGCAACAGAGCCCAAAGGAGGGCAACTGATGCGTGTTTTCCGTCTGCAATATCCTGCTCTGGCTGCCCTGGCGATGTCCGTCTGCCTGTGTACCGCCTTCCGGGCCACAGCGGACGATGCCGCTACGATCATGGTGCGTCTTGGGGAGACTGCCGGCAACGTGATGGAAATGCCGGACGGACGCCGCTTTGTGATTTATCTGCCGCTGAAACAGATCTGGGAGATCAGTGCGACCGGGTTTGTTATGGCGGCGGCAGATGTGGAGATGCAATCCGGTTCAGACGGCATCCTGACGCTCTACTGGGACGATGGGGAAGTCCATGAGGTGGATTTAGCTGAAATCGAAGACCTGACGTTTCTTGAAGAAACCCCTGAGATTATCACCCAGCTTGACCAGATCGTTGGTCAGCCGCTTCCCAGCCCGGTGGGTCCATTGCCTGCGGGTGCGCAACTGGCCGAGGCTGGCGCGGTGTTTTTCACAAACGACGTGATCGGTGACTGGTCGGTGATCGGTCGCCAAATCTGGTACAGGCCCGTGGCGGGTCAACCCGATCTGATCGACCCGGTCGATCTTGTGGCGGCGCTGACCGTTTCCGACGAGGGAGGCGAGTGATGTATACCCGCTTCCCCTTCACCATGGCGCAGCCTTTCCGCGTCGCTTTGGCCCCGGCTGCGACCACGCTGAGTTCAGTTCAACCCTTTCCCACTCCAATCTTCGAGTTGAAAGAGAAACGCCCATGATCCCAGGCCGCACCCGTCTCACCCCCCTGATCTTGATTGCCTGCGCCGGTTTTGCCACCCCGGGTGCTGCGCAGAACTTTTGGTCGACAGTCACCGGATCTTCGGCCGAGGCCGACTCTGACGAGCGGTCCCGGGATATCCTGAGTTGTCCGTTCGATGAACTGCTCGCCGCCTATACATCGATCTACACGGATGTTCAGCGGATCAACTCGGAAGCGTTGTTCAACGAAGTCACAATGATCTGCACCATGCGACAGACACGGTTGAAGTTGGTTCTGGATAACGAAGAAGCGTTTCGCTCAAAACTCGCGGACATGCAGGCGAGCACACAGGCGGCTGTGATCGGATCAGACATTGCCGGGCAGTGCCCGGCTCTCCCGGAACCATCAAGTCCACAGGCCGCAACCAAACCTGAGCTGCAGGAAGAACCCAACCTTGCAGAACTGAAAGCCGCAAAGGCGGAGGAGATCGCCCGGGACGTGCTCGATTGTGCCGCTCCGTACCAGGTGGCAGCTATCCTTGGCTCACCGGTTCTGGGCCCGGGCCTGAGTGCGATCCTGATCGAAGATGCAACCGGCAAGCAGTTGACCGTAAAAGTCGGTGATGTCTTGCCCGGGGGCATCCGCATTGATGAGGTCACGCGAGAGGGTGTGATGGTTGAGGCGGGCGGCGAGCGCGAACGCTTGCCCAAGCGACCGTCCTTGCCAGAGATTTACGATGGCGGTGGTGTGATCGCAATTCCGGCTACGGTGCAGGATCTGTTTGGCAGCCCGAAGGTCCAGGAGCTGCCGGAATGAACGTTCTGTCATCCCTGCAACGGTTTTTACAGCCCGGGATGCCCACCCCATCGGCGTTATCCAATGGCATTCTTGATCTACCCGTCAAGGAGTTCAGTGGGTTCAGGTCGGTTGCGGCCGTGCATAGCGACGGCACCTGCTTTGTGGCGGAAGGGGTATATCAGCACGAGGATACCTTTGTCGAAGGGTTGCGGCGGCTGCGGGAGACGGGTGTCATCACGCAAACGGGTTCTGTAGAGCAGCGCCGGCTGGACGAGATAACGGCGCTCTATCGCCCGGACAATGGAGCGAAGCAGGACGATCCCCTTGACCTGGAAGCGAAGCGGAGCGGCCGGTGGCGGCTGCTCCAGTTGCTGGAAGAGGCGGCTGAAGCGCGGGCTTCGGATTTCGAGATCATCGACCGAGAGACCCATACCGATGTGCAGATCAAGATCGCGGGCCGCTGGTTTCCCTATGGCCACCCCTGGACATCAGATGAAGGTAAGAACGCGCTGTCTGCCGCCTTTGATGCGCAGGATCCAGGCTCTGGTGAGAACATGGCACAGGAGACCGGGTTCCAGGGATTTTCGATCAGCCCACAGGAAAAACTGCGGCTCCCGGCCAATGTGATCAAACTGCGCTGTACACGAGGGCATCATGAGGCAAAGACCCGGACCGCCTCTCATCTTGTCGCACGGCTGTTCTACAACACCGATCATGAGACCGGTACGCTTGCGGATCTTGGCCATGACGCAGAAGTCCTGAGCAAGCTGGCGAAGGTGCGTGCAGACCTGCGGGGCGCGATCATTGTTGCCGGCGAGACGGGTGATGGCAAGTCAACAACCCTGACCCGCAATACCGCGCAGATCGATGACGACCATGGTGGGCATGCCAAGATCGTCATGCTGGAAGACCCGGTGGAATACCGGCTGAATCGCCCCAGTGTGACCCAGATCGCGATGCAATCTGCGGGCACGGAAGAGGAACGGTCACGCCATTACGGGGATGCGTTTCGCCATTTCCTGCGCAGCAACCCTGATGTTGGAATTATCACAGAAATCCGCGACGGAGCGCTTGGCCGGGAAGCCATCAAATTCGTCCAGTCGGGGCACCTGTTTTGCTCCACGTTGCACGTCGACAGCGGGCACCGAATTCCGTTCCGGTTGATCACGATGGGCGTACCACCTGAGGAATTGGCAGAACCGGGGCTGCTTCGATTGTTGATCAAGCAGACATTGCTGCCGCTGCTCTGTGATCACTGCAAGCGCCCAATGGCAGAGGGAGACCTGTCTCCGCCCGACCGGGCGATCGTGGATCCGCTGATGGAGGACCGGGACAGGGTGTTTCTGCGCAATCCGGAGGGCTGCTCCAGATGTCAGCGCAAGACCAGCGAGATCGGCCGGTTGGCCTGGTGGGGGTATCAGCGCGAGACCGCCGTGGCCGAGGTCATTGAACCTGATGAGACGTATCTCGGTTTCGTGCGTGACAAGGATTCAATCGGTGGGCTGCAACACTGGCTTAAACCTCGCAGCGAAGGCGGCATGGGCGGGATCACGATTGCCCAGAAGATGACCGAGCTGGTGCTCACGGGTCAGGTCGATCCGCGCGATGCGGTGCGCAAGCACGGTGACCTGTCTCAGCGCATGACCGCGGTTCAGAAAGCGGATCTTAAGTGGGGTGACGCGAAATGAATGACACGCATATCCACGACGAAATAGAACTTTTGCTTGAACATCACGACCAGGCCTCTCGGCGCCTTAGGCGTTTGACTTTTCTTCTGGCTGTGGTCGTCGCGACCGTGGTGGCCGCCAGCTTTACGATCGTCGTAAAGACCGTCAGTTCAGCGATCCGGACCGTGGGCAGCTGTTGGGCAGCCCGCAAAAGCCTGATGCCGCAATCCTTGGAGTTAGACGGATGACAAACGATCTGATCCTTGCCTTGCGACGGTTCCGGTTCACCGCGCATCGCCGCTCTCAAGCCTGGCGGTTGATGGCGGACCTGCTGGAAGCCGGGCTACCGCTGCAGGATGCGCTGGAAACAGCAGCCGAAGTGGCCCGGGAACAAGGTCGGGGCGTGGTTGGTGAAATTCTGCTCGATGTCCGGGAGGGTTTTGCGGACGGGGAGTTCGAACATCGGATCACCCGCTATGTGCCCGATTCGGAAGCGCTCCTGTTCCGGAATGCAACCAAGGCCGAACCGGTCAGGATATTCCGCGCAGCGATGCGACTGGCCGACCAACAGGGTACAACGCGCCATGCGTTTCGTTCTGCGATGGGGGAGCCGGTCCTGATCCTGTTGCTGATCGGTGCGACGTTCCAGATGCTGGGCGCGCAGCTGTTTCCGATGCTGGCGGACACAACGCCAATGACACAATGGCCCAGCGTAGCGCGGGTGCTCGGGCAATTCTGCGTCTGGTTTGCCGCCAATACCTGGATTCTGCTTGGGTGTTTTGTGCTGTTCGTGATCGGGCTACGGGCGGCGATGCGTCACTGGACGACCTGGCCGCGGGATATATTGGACCGGATACCGCCGTTTTCATACTACAAGTTGCACGAAGGTGTTGGCTTCATGTTTGCAATTACAGAGCTTGCGCGCATGGGCGTTACACTCCAGTCGTCTCTGCTTGATCAGATGGCAAGGGAGGCTTCGCCATATCTGAGATCCCGCATCGCGGCAATCGCCAGGGAAATCCAGAATGATGAGAACTGGGGCAGAGCCTTGCCTGCGACCGGGCATGACTTTCCGTCTCGTGATCTTAACGCGGTCTTGGGTGCGCTGTCCCGGCGCAACAACTGGGTAGAAAAGTTTGCAGGTTTCCTGGACCAGTGGCTCGCTGATCTCGACAGGACCCTGAAAGCACGCATGGCCATCCTGAAAGTGGCGCTGCTGTTTTTTGCGGCCGCCGTGATCGGCATCATCATGTTGAGTGTTTTATCCATCTTCCAGTCCCTGACGGGGATTTAGAGGCACGCACACCATTGATGAGCAAAAAGAGGCAAAAGAGATGACAAGAACAGATATCGTTTCCGGCGCAAGTCATGTGGCGAACACAACAGGCATAAAGAGGCTCAATCGGAGGCTGCGCCAGCCGCGCCGGAGCCGACGCGGAGCCCTGGGTGGTCTGGTGGGCATGATGCTGGGTCTTGTGTTGGCGCTGATCATCCTTGCGGGGATCTACACTCTCTTTACCGGGATTCGGGATCAAATCCGTTCTGCACAATTGCAAACACAATTGATCCGCGCGGTTTCTGTGATCGATCGAGCGCACAGCTATTCGGGGATCTTCGCCAATGGCAGCCTTTTAGGCTTTCTGAACGGGGAAGGGTTCAGCAGCCGAGAGCTGATGCGGGATGCAAACAACAATTGGATATTCACATCCCCCTTTGATACGGACATTATGATCGTCGGCGATGGCACGCGCGACTTTACGGTCACGATCTCGGGTTTGCCTCCCGGAGCCTGCAGATCGGCTGCTCTGGCGTTTCAGGACAGAGGATCCGGGCTGGACAGCCTGACCATTCAAGCAACCGCCGTCGCGTTACCGATGACAGAAGCGGCCGTAGGTACGGCCTGCGACAATGACCTCAATGTCGTTGCACTGACGTTCTGAGGCCGGATCTGATGCGCCATCCCCGCATATCCCACTTGCGCTACCAGCCCCTCACCGGGGGTCGGCTAAGAGGCCTTGCGCCCCGCAAGAGGCGGCGGGGATCGCTGATGGTGAGCGCCGCACTTGGGATGATGATCGCAACCCTGGTCCTGACATTGATGATACAGGGCGAACTGCGCAAGGCACAATTGGCCCGCAATCTGGCCCGGGCCGAACAGGTTGCGGAAATCGCCGCCTTGTTTGATCTCTACGTGCATGAAAACCGGGTTGCGCTCGCAGCGTCCATCGCACCGCTGTGGCAGCGGGGCAGGGCCACGAACGCAGCCGAGCGTGCGGGGTTCGAGGCATGGGCTGATGGGGCGGTGAACTGGGACATTCCCGGGTTCGACCTGTCCTATTTGGTTCTTGATCTGTCGGAAATCGAGTTTCTGTCGGAACGCATCATGTACTCGCCACTGGATACCTATGGGTTGCTTTTGCTCAGGGCCGTCGAGGACCCGGTCCATGCGGATCTGGATGGGCTGCTTGATGCGCTGGAAGCACGAGGGCTGAACTCCGGACGGAAGGGTGAGACACTTTCTGATCGTCTGATTCCGGCTGCGGCCCGGGTCGAAAACATCCTTGGTCGATCGCTCGGGAACGATGAAGCCGCCATTCTGACCGCATCCCTGTCCGGTGTATCAGAGGAATACATGCTGCGGCAGGAGCGGGTAGGGCATCCGGAGCCGGGCTTTAGTGACGCGAACGGGACATTTGACCTGGGCAGTAATTCCATCATCGGTACCGACAGGGCCACGGCGGATAGCGCAACGGTCAACACGGTGACCGGGCGTGTCGAGGCGGGAGCGCAGACAGGCTCTGTTGAGGAAGTGACCGGCGCGCTGACGTTGGATGGAGAGATCGCCGCTTCGTCCTTGCTGGTCTCTACCTCGCTGGGGGTCGGGACGATGGAGGCGCCATCCCTGCAGGCTGCACAGGTTACGGTCGCAGGCCCTGTTGTCGCAGACACAATCTCGGCCACCGCAGGTCCGGTTTCGGCATCGCATATGTTCACGAATACGGCGACCGTGAGACAAGACATCACCTGGGTCTGGAGCATTCTGGCCAGTGATGTGCTGGCGGAAGATCATCTGTCTGTAGAGACAGCAAATGTAAAAACCCTGGCGGCGAAGTCGGCCAATATTCAACATTTGAAAGTGAGTGGATCATGCGCCGGTTGCTGAAGAATTACAGAACGCGCCGCCCGAGTATTCCGCGCCGGACCCGGCGAGGGTTCAGCGTTGTCGAGGCGGCGCTGGTTTTGCTCATTGTCGTCGTTGTGCTTCAATCCGCAATCAGCCTCGGCCGGTCGCATTTGCGTAATCATCAGGGGCTGAACGAGGCCCGGCTACTGACACAGGTGGTGGATGCCGGTGCGACATTGGCGCTGCGCGATCTCGATTACCGGATCAATTCGGAGATTGGAGTGGGGAAGGCGCAGGTGCTGACCCTTGGCGACCTGGAAGCACAGGGACTTTGGACGGCCGGTTCTGACCGGCTCACGGCCCTGAGCCGCACAGTTACACTTATTCTGCATGCACGCGGGTCGGAGGAACTGGTTCTGCTGGCGCGCGCAACGGCACTCCCCGGCGAAACCAATCCCGCCTATATCCCTGCGGGTGGGGAAGGGGTTGGGCTGGTAGGTTTTGTGTCCCCAGATGATACGACACGTCTGCGTGGACCCGGGATCGACTATGATTTGACCGGGGTCCAGGCGCTGACTGGCGGACCATCACAATGGGATGCGGTGGCCATCCGGGTTGTTCGTATGGATCGGAATGTTCTGCCCTTCCTGCACCGCACAACACAGCCCGGCTTTCCTGAGCTGAACCGGATGGAGACGGATCTCAACATGAACGGTTCCAGTCTCGTGGGTGCAGGCGTGCTGGATGCGGACCAGGTTATGGTCACAACGGGTCTTCAGGCGGGCACCGTCGCGGGAATACTGACGGTGGATGGGGATATAACGGCAGCTGGTGCGTTGGACGTGGGCGGAACACTGGGCGCCAATGCGGCGACAATCGCCGGTGCAGCAACAGCCGCTTCGCTAACAGTCACAAACCAGGCGGCGATAGAGACTCTGGATACTGGCACATTAACTACCGCCAGCTCGGTCTCGGTGAACCAGGATCTTGTTGTCGAAGGGACCACAACACTGGATGTGCTTGCGGTGAATGACCTGTCCGCCAAGGGTATCGAGGCCGGGAGGATCACCGCCGGAACGTTGGCAGCGGACACCGTGTTTGGCACGACGGCCAACTTGGAAACCGGCCAGTTGGAGAGGCTGAACACAGGAGGATGTGTGGGATGCTAGAGATCAAGGCTGCGCGGAGCAGAAGTCTGAAACCTCGTATGGAAACCTATCCTCGGGGGAGAAGGTTACACCTCATGGCTGGTGTCGCTTTGCTGATAACAGCGTCTTACGCCAGTGCTCAGGAGGCTTCTGAAACTGAAAAAGGGACTGTCGGAATACGGGATGTAACTGTGCTCAAACAGGCCCTGTTGGCGGATGTTCGGGCCCTTGAGCGCATTGTGGCCTACCAGGAAGGCTTGTTGCGATTGGCAGACGAAGATCCCGAAGATGCTCTGGCCGCACGTCGAAGCCAGCAGGACTGCATCGACGAGATTGCTGCACCTGCACTCTGTGCGGTGCTGACTGGCAGCTACGGCAGTAAGGAATGAAGTGCCGTCACGGCCGATGTTCGGAACAAAAACATGTAACGGAAGAAGGAGAAAAGGACCCAAAAACAAGAGCTACATAAACCGAACCGTCCCACGGAACTCACAACCTGTCGGACGATAATCGGGTTCAGGACCGTGTTCCTGAATCCTTTTCAACACCAAGCATACCCCAAAATTCCTGACTTGCGAGTCAGGGACCGGGAAAGATTTGTCCGAAGAAAGGGCATTGCGTTGCCAGTGAATCCGAAGTGCCCTGAAACGGGCACACACGAAAAACCCCTTTGCACTCCGATCGCTTTGACGGCGTTTTCCGGCGTGGAGACGGGGCTGATCAGTGGAGACTCGGTACGATGATCCTGTCGGTCGCAGCCTTGAGCCTGTTCACAGTTTTTCTGATCGTTGAAGATATCCGTTGGTTCGAGATCAACTATGGGGCATTGGGCGTCGTAACGCTGAATGGAATCTGTCTGAACGTCCTGCTGGATGTGTCGGTTTTCGATATGCTGGGGGGCGGGCTCACCTGGCTCATTGCCTCGGTACTTGTTCGCTTTGCATTGGGACCAAATGCGCTGGGGCAGGGTGACATCTGGCTGATGGGTGCCATTGGTTTGCTCGCCGGGGTAAACGGCGCGCTGGCTGCCCTCGGAATCTATGGCATCCTGATGGTTGCCACCCACCTGAGTTATAGGCGGGCCAGATCCCGGCCGAAAGGCCGTCGGATCATCAGCCTTTTCCCGGCGGCACTGCCCGGTGGTTTGACAATTCTGCTGCTGTTTTGCTGTCGGATAGCTGGTTTCGACATCAGCTTTGGTCTGGCGCAAGAAACCAGCACTGACCTCGACTTGTTGCTGCTCGTCGGCGTTGTGATTTTAGGCGATCCCATCGCAGTTATCAGTGCGGCACTTGGTATCATCTGGATCGTGTTCGACCGCCACTCCCTACAGAGAGGGTGCGCAAGATGACTGACCCGGTTTCATCGAAACGTCTTTGGCAATCAGTTGTGACGAAAGCCATTCGGGATCTCTGTAACAGCAACCCTCACAATCGCGAGGATGTCGAGAGTTGGGTCGGGTCATACCCTAACGCCGATTTTCGGGAAGTCTGTTTTCTCGCAGGGTTAGAGGCACGCCGCGTACATACGACCCTGTCCTACATGTGTCAGCTTGCCCCGGCAGATCGCAAAAAACTGCTCGATAAGTTTACCCCGGTACTCCGCAACAGGAAGGCGGCATAATGATGGCGCGTCAGTTTGATTTCTGCTGCAAAAACGCAGGCCGGAACAGGACTTCGCGTCTCGGGAGCCTGCGGGGCAGTCTCATGGGCCGTATCCGTTTCCACATGATCCGGAAATATTGCGGGTCATATACAGCGATGTCACGCAGATACTTCATCTGCCCAAGAAAGATGACAATTCCAACCACCACGCCGGAAGGTGTCACTCCGAACACGGCCACCACAATAACCGCGGACAACATCAGCGCGAGAATGACCGGAACGCGCTCGGCCCCTGCCAGGTGTCGGCTGCGCGAAAGCGTTTTGATGCGGACGGTCGGGTTCATGGGCGGTCTCCATTGGGTCACTGCAGAGATTTTATCACAGCACACATTCGCAGGGGAATGCCATGCTGGATCTTAAACGCCTCCTCGGAAACTTCTATTCCGCGCTGGAGGATGACAGCGTGGTTGAGATTTCGCTCAATCCCTCCGGCGACGTGTTTGTCGAGCATTTCGGTGCCCCTGCGTCTGCGGTTGGCCAAATGCCCACAGCCATGGCGGAGCGCTTCATTCGATCCTGCGCCACAGCAACCAACGCCCTGATTGACAAGTCCGCGCCGATCTACTCAGGCCGCATTCCGGGTACGGCACACCGCATTGAGGCCATCCTGTCGCCATTGGCAGATGGCCCGATGTTCTCGATCCGTCGACACCGGAACCACGTTTTCCCGCTCTCGGAGTTTGCCCCCGATGAGCGGCTTCAGGAAGAGATTATCGGCGCGATCGCCGCGAAGAAGAACATTGTGATTGCCGGGTCCACCGGATCTGGCAAAACAACGCTGACCAACTCTTGCCTGAGCTGCCTGAGCGAGGTTGCACCCGACACACGCCTTCTGGTGCTTGAGGACACGCCTGAACTGAACTCCAGTCTGGCCAACCTGGTTCCGTTGCACAGCACGCACAATGTCAGCCTTGATCGCCTGTTGGTCTCCGCGCTTCGCCTTGCTCCGGATCGCATCGTCCTGGGTGAGGTCAGAACCGGTATTGTTCTCATGACGCTGCTCAAAGCCTGGAATACCGGTCATCCCGGTGGCGTAACAACGATCCATGCCAACTCTGCTGCAGATGTTCTGGCTCGCATGCAAACACTCACCGAAGAGGTCAGTGTTGGCGATCAAACCCGACAGATACTCTCTTCGCTTGATCTTGTTCTGTTCGTCGCACGCGGAACCAGTGGATCAAGAATTACCCAGGTCGGAAGAGCCGTGCCCTGTGATGACCCTCAAACCCCTTTCAAACTGGAGTTTAACCATGTCGAAAACCCTTAACAGCATCACCTTTCTGGTCGCTCTGTCAGCTGTGGTGCTGGTGACAGCAACACCGGCTTTGGCCAGCGTCGAAACGGATCTGTTTGGATCATCCAACCCGCTCGCCAAGATGACCGGCTTTATCACGGGCCCGTTTGCCTTCTTCTTGGCGATCGTTGCGATCGTCGTGGCCGGCGTCCAATTGATGGGCGGTAACGACATGTCCGGTGTTTCCCGACGCATCCCGAGTTTGATTTTGGGAGTGGGCTTCATCCTGCTGGCGGTCAATGTCCTGAACTTCCTATTCGGGGGTAACAGCGCGGGTGCAATTCTTCTGCCGACGGAAATCATCCATGTTAGCTGAGACTGAAACCACAGGTTTTGGAGGGAGGCTGCATGGGATTGTGCTGGCGGCTTCTCTCTTTACGGTGGGGGCGTCTCCTGGAACGGCACAAGACACCTTCGAGGAGGAGGTGTTTGGCCCGACTGATGCCCCGGTCGAACAACCGGTTTCCCAGAGCGAGCCAATTGCGGCTGTGGCTGAGAACCCTGTGGAGGAGCAAAAACCGGCTGAAGTCGCGCCCGAAGAAGCTGCTCCGGCAGCGGAGGTCAAGGTTGCACCGAAAGCGGCCCCGGAACCTCGCAAACCCAACCAGATAGAGTTGACGCGCAAGGCGGTCGAGTTTTGGGAAGACCGCACGGGTGTGGTCACGCCCGGTCCGGACGGACGGGTTATCTACGTGTATGGGCAATCCATTCCAACCCTGCTCTGTTCGCCAGGAATGATCTGCGTGGTCGAACTGGAACCGGGAGAAATATTGAGTGACACGCCGGCCCAGTCGGACACGGCGCGCTGGCAGGCTGAGTTACGGTATCGCGATGGAGACCCGCCGCAATTCTACTTCGCCTTCAAGCCCAGCGAGGATGCCCCGGCAGTGTCTAATTTCGTCATTTTCACTGATAAGCGCATGTATTCGATCAAACTGGTCAAGGATCTGTTCAACAGCACTCCGATCCTGAGCTTTGATTATCCCGATACGCGAGCAAAAAGGCTTGCTCAGGAAATCGAGGAGATCAAGCAAAAGAGGATCGACAAAGCGAATGCCGCGAAGGCAGAACGTCGGGTACAGACTGCGCGCACCGGCGTGTCCACGACCAGGGGCGCGGTACCGGCCAGCGAGTTGGACTTCAACTATTCCATGTATGGCAAAGCGCCGTTCAGGCCGCTGCGCGTCTACAATGATGGCCGCAAAACCTATGTGGATCTGCCGGCAGGCTACCGGGGTGATCTGCCGGTTGTAATCGGAGGCAGGGCGGAAGCTAACCGCGCGTTTAACTACCGACCGGCCAAAGGCGGCAAGCAAATCATCATCGACAAGGTTCTGGGCAAGTTCGAGCTGAGGAACGGTCGCAAAGCTATCCGAATAAGGAGAGGATCGTGAAAGCTCGGTTGTCAGGTCTGCTTGCTGCAGGTGCCATTCTGTCCGGATGTGCAACATCAATACCGATGATAACGCAAGCGTCCGAGGATCTGACGCCGGTTCAGTCCTGTGCCATCGGCTATGACATGGCCCGCACCATCCACCGGTCGATCTCGCTGCGCGACACGGTGGTCATCGCAGCAAACAAGACCAGCGATTGCGAAAAACACGCGCTTCGATACCTGCGCCTGACTGGTTTTGCAGTGGATGAGAGCGGCCAAAAGAACGCAAGGAAGGCGCTGGATATCGAAGTGATGGATGAAAGCGACGGTGCGGTGACAGTTGTTGCGACCGTCGCGGGCAACCTGCGGATCGCCCGAAGCTATCGTCTGGCCGAACAGGGCGTTTATGCGTCCTCGGCACCATCAATCGTGCAGCTGCCTTCGGAATACCGCAAGCGCTGGAACATTTCATGAGCTCATCAGTACTTAGGCCGGGACGCGGCCGAGTTTCCCTTAGCAACAGAAAGTAGGAAGTTATGAGTATCAATCCTGGCCTCCGCATCACATCCATTCCCCGCAAGTTGAAACAGGTCGCAATGATTGCGGCCTGCGTCGTCGGAACCGTGCCGGCGATGGCTCAAGGGAACAACCAAACAGATCCAGCAAACTTCCTTAAACTTCACCAGCCAATACACCGGGTGGAAGTCTACGACGGGATGCCCAAAACGCTGGCTTGCAACCCATCAACGATCTGTCTGGTCAAGTTCGAATGTGATGAGGACATCGTCAGCGTCGGGCTATCTGACGCGGCTTACTGGGAGATGCTATCCCCGACAAAGCAGGATTTGATTCCGCGTTCCTATGTCGGGTTCAAACCCAGATCAAACAACTGGCCAGCCAATGCCATCATATTCACCAACAAACGAATTTATGAATTCAGCCTCGTCATCGACGATGCTGAAAGGACATCTGTTCTGAGCTTCACCTACCCGGACGCAGAGGGTGACGGAGCTGCAGCTGATTGCACCGGCACCGGCACAACGGCGGATCAGTAGGTTGCAGGGTCAGGAGTTGTGATGCTGTTTCCAGATGGTCTGAATTGGTTGGGGCTTACGCCCGCTGCAAAGAGCCTCTCTGACGTTCTGAACTGGTCGAGCCTGCTCGCACCGGGTGTTCTGGGGTGTAAAGACGGCAGTTTTGTTTGTGGTTGGGCGGTTTCCGGGCTCGACACAGAAAGCCTGGATCCAGCGGCGTTCGAGGCGCATCTGGATCGTCTTGCCAGCGGCTTTGGCGGTTTCGGGGACGGCAGCTGTTTCTGGGTGACGCTTGACAGAAAAACCTTTGCAGGTCTGCAGGCGCATGGAACCCACGCCAAGTACCCTGCTTTGGACCTTCTTGAGCTTGAGGCACGCGCAACGCTTTCATCCAGCGGCGCAGTGTTTGAGAACACCATACATCTCGCTTACCAGTATCGCCCCGGCGATCCCAATGTGCCGGTGGAACTAGCACTCAGGGAGTTTGAGGCCCAGTGCAGACTGGTTGAAACACGTCTTGGTGGTGTCCTTGCGCTGCGACGGCTTGGCCATGCAGTCGAAGAGAACCTTGACGGCAAAATGCTGCATTTCGATGAGCTACTTGGATACCTGGCCGGAACGCTGACAGGCCGTTCCCGACGTGTTCGGGTGCCTGCGGATCTTGAATACCTGTTTCTGGACAAGTTGCTCAGTGTCGAATTCACGCAAAAGAAGCTGGACGAACTACCCTTTGTGGAGGACCGGCCGACCGCAATCATGACCGTCGACGGGTTTCCCGATGAGCTGCCGCGTGGTGCGCTGGAGATTATCGAAACCATGGGGTTTGAATTCCGCTGGAGCGCGCGGATATCGCCCTTCTCGACCAACACAGCACGGAAGGAAACCAAAAGCGCTAAGAAAGAATGGTTGCAAAACGCAGTGGATCCGAAAGCCCAGCTGTCCGAAGGTGGTGGGGGAAACCGGGATGAGTTTGCCGACGAAATGGCAAGTTCAGCCAATGCGATGATGGTTGATGTCAATCGCGGTGTCGCGCATGGCACATATCTCTCGACTCTGACGGTCTTTGGCCCACCCGGATCTTCGGCAAATATTCTGGACGAGGGCATCGAGAAGATCACAGCATTCATGCTCGATGCAGGATTTGAAATCCTGGTTGAACGGGAAGGGGCTCTGGAAATGTATCTAGCCAGTCTTCCGGGTCACGCCCACCGCGGTGTCCGGGAGGTGCTGGTATCCATCCGCGATGCTGTCGAGATGATCCCGCTGCGAACCAGTTGGAAAGGCGAAAAATACAACCCATCACCACTGCTGCCGCCAAAATCGCCATCGCTTATGTTTGCGCGTTCGATGACGGGTGAGCTGTTCCATTTCAACTTGCATGTGGGTGAGGCCGGGCACGCTTTGGTTCTCGGGCCAACCCGGGGTGGTAAGTCGGTGCTGCTTGGATCGGTTGCCGCGAATTTCTTCAAATATCGCGATGCCCGGGTCATCTTCTTCGACAAGGGCAGTTCATCCCGCCACATGTGCAATGCCTTTGGGGGTCAGTTTACGAAGTTCGGCGCCAAAGGTGGCCGGGGGGTTGCGCCGTTGGCGCACCTGCACAGGTTGGGGCTTGAGTGGGGTGTCAAGTGGATCGGCGAGATGGCTCGACGGAGCGGTATCACGATGACACCGGCTCTTTATGACGAAATCCGCGAAGGTCTGAACAACGCCCTTGAAACTGAGTTTCTGACACTTTCAGACCTGCAGTCCTTTGTTCAGGACAACGACCTTCAGGCTGCTATCCGGCGGTTCAGTCGTGATGGTGGTTCTGGCCTGCTCGATGATGATGAGGCACCGCTCGAATGGTCGAAGATGACCGTTTTTGAAACTCATGATCTCTTTGATATGGATGAAGATACGGCCGTTCTGACGCTCGATTACATCTTCGCTGAGGTTCAGTATCGGTTTGATGGAACGCCAACTCTAATCATGATCGACGAGGCGCATGCCTTCCTGCTCTATCAGCTCTTTGCAGATAAGATCCGCTTCTGGACCAAAGAGGGTGCCAAATCCAATGTTGCGGTTATTCTTTCCACGCAGGAGATTGGTGACATCCGTCGCTCGGAGCTCAGGGACACACTGCTGCAGCAGTGCAAGACCCGTATTTTCCTGCCGAACCCGGTCGCCAGATCGGAAGATGTGTACGAGGATTATCGCGCTCTGGGTGTCAGCAGCACCCAGATCGACCTGATCGCATCCCTGACACCCAAACGGGATTACTACCTCGTGAAACCGGACGGCCAACGCGTGGTCGAGTTTCTGTTTGGCCCGGTCGCACTGTCCCTGCTCGGCAAGACCTCCACTGATGAGAGCAAAGAGGCCGGGCGGCTCTACGCCGAAAACCCCGATTACTGGAAGGACGAGGTGAGCGAGATCATCGCCCGCCAATATGAAGCAGGAGGCTCCACATGAAGCATTTCCCTATCATCTCAACCCTGGTGCTGTCGGTGATCTCTGGCCCGCTTTACGCGATGAACGCTAAAGAGTGGACGCAGTTGGCCAACAATTTTCAACTGGCCAGCATCGTGGCCCTCGAAGGCGAGCACCTGGCGGTCAACGCAAAAACACTGACAAACGAAATACAGCAACTTGCAACCCAGATCCAAACCTATCAGGCGATCCTCCGGAACCTCGATCAATTGCCCGATACCGTGCTGACCGAGGCCATGGAGCCGGTGCAGCGATTGCACGGGGTTATGGCGGAAGCACGTTCGGTTGCCGCGGACGGACAACGGCTTGATGAGTTTCTGCGATCTGACCTGATCACCGATCCACTTTTTGATGGCCAGGTCTTGTCAGATGCGCGGCTGGCCGAGCGTTACGACGAGTGGATGAAGGTCTGGGACGGCACTCTTGCAGCGGGACTGCAGCAGGTTGGGCTGACATTCGAAGACATCGGGTCTGAGGCCCAGTTGCTCGATCGTATCTCCGGCCGGTTCTCCGGGGTCGATGGCAACCTTAAAGCGCTGCAGGTCTCCAATGAGCTCTCTTCTTCAGTTGCCCGACAGCTGGTTGATCTGCGCGCCCTGACGGCGACGCAGGTACAACAAAACACGGTCGCGTGGTCCCGCGTCCTTGCAGATCTCGATCGCAAGGAAAGCGCCCAGCGGGAAACGGATGTCGAGATCCAGGAGAGCATCGATGCCTATGACGGCAGCAGCGATCACAGATCAGTCAACGAGATATTGGGGCTGGGACGATGACCCGTCTGCGGCTCCATGATCCACACAACAGGACGTTCCTGCGCTTGTCGGCGCAGGGAATGGTCATCGGCCGGGATTGCGTCTGGAACGGGATACTGCGGCAATCCAAGACCTTCAGGAAACAGGCTCTCAAGGCCCTTCAGGGCTGGCCTTTCATTGTTTGTGAGGCAGGAGGCCCGACATGAGGCATTTCTCTATCATCTCGACCCTGGTGCTGTCGGTGATCTCCGGCCCGCTTCATGCAGGTGGTTCAGAATCAAACGCCAAAGAGTGGACACAGTTGGCCAACAATTTTCAACTGCTCAAAATCGTGGGGCTCGAAGGCAAGAACCTGTCAGTCAGTGCAAAAACACTGGCAAACGAAATACAGCAACTTGAAACCCAGATTCAAACCTATCAAGCAATCCTCCGGAACCTCGAGCGTATGCCCGATACCGTGCTGACCGAGGCCATGGAACCAGTGCAGCGATTGCATGGGGTTATGGCGGAAGCACGTTCGGTTGCCGCGGACGGACAACGGCTTGATGAGTTTCTGCGATCTGACCTAATCACCGACCCTCTTTTCGATGGGCAGGTCTTGTCAGATGCACGCCTGGCCGAGCGTTACGACGAGTGGATGAAGGTCTGGGACGGCGCTCTTGAAGCGGGCCTGCAGCAGGCCGGCCTGACTTTTGACGACATCGAGACTGAAGCCCAGTTGCTCGATCAGATCTCCGGCCGGTTCTCCGGGGTCGATGGCAACCTGAAAGCGCTGCAGGTCTCCAATGAACTCTCTTCTTCGGTTGCTCGACAGCTGGTTGATCTGCGCGCCCTGACGGCGACGCAGGCACAGCAGAACACGGTCGCATGGTCCCGCGTCCTCGCAGACCTCGATCGCAAGGAAAGCGCCCAGCGGGAAACGGATGTCGAGATCCAAAAGAGCATCGAAGCCTATGACGGCAGCAGCGATCACAGATCAGTCAACGAGATATTGGGGTTGGGGCGATGACCCGGAAACACAAGTCCGCATATCAGCGATTGGTGTTTTTAACTTTAGCAATCTGTGCCGTGTGTTTGCTTTTCATCGCCCTACTGGAACTGGGTGAATTATGGAGTCGCTATCAATCCGACAAAGGAATTGAGGATGCGATCAAGTGGCTCGAGCAGCAGCGCCAAAATTACACGCCCCGAACCGTCAATGAGATACCGGGGTTGGGAGAATGAGCAAAAGAAGCAGCAAATTCGTATTTGTTCCAAACGAAATGATCGCTTTGGTTTTCAGCCTGATAACCTTGGTGGTCTGTATCGGGATTTATATGCAACTCGGCCGTCTCACGGCGGAACTTGACCGCAAGGAAAGTGCCCAGCGGGAGGCCGAGCTGATGATCCAGGAAGGCATCGAGGCTTTTGAGGCCAACGACAATCACCGAACGATCAACGAAATTCTGGAACTCGAGAAATGAGCCGGACCCGTCAGCCCCTTCCGGACCGCCGCCTGGCGGAGACCCGGCGTGTTGAGACGCCGCAGGGGCATACGGCCTTTATCTCGGTGGGATATCAACCGAGTTCGCCGCTGAAGCCCCGCGAGGTGTTCTACTGCGAAGGTTTCAAATCCGGCAGCGACCTTGAATATCATATGCAGGACATGTGCGTGCTGATCTCGCTGCTCCTGCAGTTCGACATGACGCCTTCAGACATCGCGCGGTCCCTCTCCCGTCGGAAAACAGAGATGGGCGAAGTGGCTTATGCCAGCCTTGTGGGTTGGGTGCTCGAGGCCGTGTGCCAGCCGCCCCAATGGGCCGATCAGGTGACCCTTGCCGATGATCCCCCGGAACAGGAGGGCCGTGCCAATGAAACCTGATAACTTTGGGGCTCCCCCCGGCAAACCAGTGTCGGACGAAGAGCGCTTTGCCGATCTCCTTGACCCGCTCTGGTCCTCGGCTGACGACTATTACCTGGTGACCGAACGGGGGCAGGGCAAGCGCTTCGCCTTTATCGCCGGAGAGCTTGGGCGCAACCGTGTTACCGCCGAAAGTCGCTGGCAGCGCTTGAAGGCGGTCGATGACATTGAGGAGCTGTTACTCCGTTACGGATTGTCGGACATGCGCTATTGCCGATCGCTGCCGGAGGACTACCGCCTCCCCTCTGAACCTCTCGATGCAAAGGGAAAGCGGGTTCCCCCAGTCAGGAGGCCAAGCCCTTGACCCTCCATCTTGGAAACATCGAGCTAAACGTTGAGAGCGCGGAAGGTCAAGACGCGCTGGCCCGCGCCCACCGGAAAAGGGATCGTGTCGACTGCCGCTGCCGGGTGCCATATCCGAAGATGTACGTAGCCGCGGTGAACGGCCGTTTCATCGTCAAGCGGATGCCAGAAACCGGGCACGAACATGCTCCGGACTGCACATCTTATCTGCCCCCCGGCGAACTGTCTGGTCTGGCCCAGGTGCAGGGCTCTGCGATTACGGAATCGCCCGAGGATGGGACCACCACGATCCGGCTGGGTTTTCCCCTGAAGAAAATAGGTAAACCCCGGGCAATGCCGGAACTGACCGGCCAGCCAGCTACCGAGGTAAAGCAATCCCCGTACAAGCTGACCATCACCAGTTTGTTGCATTATCTCTGGCACGAAGCGGATCTGGGCAAGTGGTATCCGGCGATGAACGGGAAACGCTTCTGGGGCGTAGTCCACTCCGCATTGGAGCGGGCCGCAGCGGGCAAGGTCGTTAAGGGACAGGATCTTGCCCGCATTCTCTATGTGCCCGAGTATTTCCGGGTTGACCACAAGGACGAGATCGCCGCCCGGCGCAATGCTCTCTTTGCGCACCTTCGGCCCGGCAAAGGCGGTCCCGCACCGCTCGGTCTCCTGATCGCGGAATACAAGACGCATGAACCAACGTCCTTGGGGGCAAAGTTCGTCTTCAAGCACGCGCCGGGCTGCCCCTTCTTTGCCGATGAGGATATCGCCCGCCGGTTCAACACCGTGTTTGCCGAGCGACTTCATCTGTCGGAATTTGTCGAAGGCAGTCATCCGATCATGATTGCCAGTTTCAGCATATCCAAATCCCGGTATCCGGTCCTGCTGGAGATGGGAATGATGCTGGTGACATCCAACTGGATTCCGTTCGAACATACGCGGGACGTGGACCTGATCACCCGACTGACCGATCAGAAGCGGGCGTTTCAGAAATCGCTGCGGTTCAATCTAAAGTCCGATGCCCCGATTGCCTCGGCCGTTCTGCTCGACACGGTGGATCCGGTGGCTCTTTACGTGGCCGAGGATCCCGACTCAGCAGAGGCGGTTGCGGCTCTTGTCGGGACGGCAAGTGAGAGCCGCTATTCGAGCTGGCTATGGACAAGTCATGACCCAATGCCCGCGTTCCCGTCACGCACGCCGAACCGGAAAACCGGAGATAATCATGAACAAAGATAACATCTCACTGGCCTCATACATCTTGTTGGCGGGTCTGTGTCTCTGTGTTGGGGCAGGTATGGCCCTGGGCCAGCCTCTGGGCCCAATTGACGGTTTTCCCGCGCCAGATCCCGGTGTTACGCCACGGCCTGAAGTCGCAACCGAGTTTGGCTCCGGAATCATCGACAGTCTCCGCATTCTGTTGGAAGATTATTCCGGCGTCATCGGGAAAACCGCCAAACAATTGCTTTTCTGGCTGCTGGCGGTGGATCTGGTCATCAACGTTAGCAAGACTGTCATTACCGGTGCCGGGCTGCCTGGATTTCTTTCACGCTTCATCTACCGGTTTCTGGTTGTCCTGCTTGCAATCTTCGTAATCGACAACATTGCGGAGATTGTTGAAGCCGTTGGCCATGCCGCCGTGCGGCTCGCGCGCCTGTCAACGGAAAGCGGATCATTCGTGGAACCCAGCGTCAGTGGGATAATCATGGATGGCATCCAGAACGCCCACCGCATTCTCAAAGAGGTTTCGATCTGGAAGCCAGTTTCCGTCTTCTACGTCATCAGCGCCGCAGTGATGTTGGCGGTCACGGCCGTCCAGGTTGCGATGATCGTCGTGACTTATGCTGAGCTGTATCTGAACACGCTGGCAGGCCTGATCGTTATGGCCTTCGCGGGACTGCAGAATGCCGAGCAGTCGGCATCGCGGTATATCAAAACCTTGATCGGCAAGGGCCTCAACCTGCTGACGCTGCTGATTGTCTTCTCCATGTTTGCCCAACTCTTCATCGATATTGCTGCACGCGACAGCACCGCACTAGGCCTCGACAACCTTATCACCATGCTGATCCTGCAGCTCATTTCCATGATCCTGATGATCACACTGCCATCGAGCGTGGAATCGCTGGCAGGCGGTGCGGCTTCCTCGGCCGCTGCACGGATTGCAGGTGCTGCGGTTGCGGCCGGTGCTACCAAACTGGCAGTGGCGGCTGGCGTGGGCGCTGTAGCGGGTGTTGCGGCTGGCACGGTAGGCGGCATCGCCGGAGGCGCGAGCAGCCTTGCAAAAGGTGCTGGTGCGTCAAGCGCATTGACGGCTGGGGGCAAGGGGGCAGCAACTGCAGGTGCGCGCTACGCCCGCGCGGGCTTTTCAAAAAGCCGATCGGTGACTTCAGAGATTGCCAATGACGGCGGCCGGCTGGCGAAAGATATGCGTGGAATTCTCAACAGAAACAGAGACTCAGGTGACTAATATGAACAACCCCGCGGCAGGGCCTGCGTTGGCACAGGCAGAAACTGAAACCAAGGCACAGCCAGAAACGGACCGGGCGGCTCGATACAAACGCGCGCGCCAGGATTGGGATGAACGCTTTAGCTTTCATGCGCAGGCAGCTCAAAAATGGCGTCGTCTCGGACTGGGGGGTGTCATGGTTGGCCTGTTTGGTATCGGATACGGGCTCTGGGTCGATGGCCAGTCCGAGTTCAAACCCTTCATTGTGAAGGTCGATGAGCTTGGTCAGTCCGAGACCATCCGCAACGTGGAAACTATCTCGGAATGGCCTAAGCAGATGGTCAAACGGGATCTGTCGGATTTCGTGAACTGGACCCGCTCGGTACCGGCCGACAGAGAGGTCATGGTGTCAAACTTCCGCCGTGTCTTCACGTTCCTGACGGCTGGTGATCCGGCGGAGACCATGGTCAAGGAGATCGGCCGGAGCCCGACGCTCAGCCCGTTTCGCATCGCAGAAACACGGACGCGGTCGGTTGAGATTATTTCTGTCAATTTCGTGGGCGGTAGCAGCTGGCTCGTCGAATGGCGCGAAACCACGCGCGCGCGCGGTAACGGCAAGGTTCTCGAGATCAGCAAATACAAGGGAACCTATGTCCTGCAAAAGGCGAAACGTCTTTCGGAAGAGATCATCACCTACAACCCTCTTGGGATGAGGGTTGAGCATTTCGACATCCAGAAACTGAACTGAGGATCAGATGACAGGCTCTCCTAACCTAAAAAACTTCCTCGCTACGGTCGGAATCATCATTGCCATCTGCGGGGCCATTTTAGTGGGCGCGCAGTTTGCTGGTATCGGCCTGCAAACCTGGCTGGGTACCGAAACTGCACAGACCTCTGGCCCGGAGCAAAGAACCAATGCCCAGATTGATGAGCAGATTGCACAGATGGAGCGGAATGCAGGGGAGTTTAACAATCGCGAAGCAACACCTGCAACGCAGGAGCAACCCGTTCAACCTTCTGGACCACCTCAGGCTCCGGCTGCTCCGGTTGAGACCCCCTTTGCTAAGGAATTGAATGAACAGGCTCTCAAAGAAATCAGACGCCGTGAAGACCGTCGGCAGGCTGCGCTGGACAGCCCGATTGGGGAGAGCCTTTTCAGCATCGAAAGTATCAAGGCGTCCCGACAGGAAAACAGCCAGCCAGCGGCGGGGTCGGTGAACCCGTATCCGGAGTCGGCGGGGGAGATTCCGGCCTCTGCTGAGATGCAACCCGGTGTCGATAACTATTCACTGATCCGCCCCGGGCAGGTGCTGCTCGCGGCAGGCACCGTCATTCCAGGTGCGCTGATCGATGAAATCCGCTCAGAGATTGAAGGCGAGTTCCGGGCGACGGTCACGAATGACGTTTATGGAACATTGGACCCTTACAAGATTGTCATTCCGCGCGGATCGATGCTGCTTGGGAAATATGACGCACGTTCGAGGATCGGTCAGCGCCGACTCAAGGTCGAGGGCATTCGTGCTCTGTTTCCCAATGGTGACGCTTTGGATCTGGACGGCTCGGTCGGCATCGATGCGGACGGGGCCAGCGGCCTCAAAGGCCGTCGCCGCACCGGATTCATGTCTGCAGTTCTGGGCACAGGCCTGGTGAGTCTTGCAGAGAATATTGGTCGGAAGGATACGACAAACTCCGATATCGCGGATGCGGCCCGGATTGCCAGCGGCGCGGCCGTGGGCACTGTCGCTGACAGCTATTTCAGAGAGTCACTGTCCCTCGGACCGACATTCAAAGTGAAGGCCGGTCGCATTTTCAACATCCGGTTGGACCACGATGTCTACCTCGATGAAGTCCCTGCTCAATGAAAGGGCTGAGGTTGACATCGATCGTTGCCGGGCTGGCAGTGGTCCTGCTCTTCGCTCATCAGCAAGGTAGCTTGCAGGGTGTGTTGGATCTGTTCTGGCTTGGATCAAGCAACAGAGAGGACGTGATCGAAGGGGTCGCCGAAATCTCTGACGGAGACACCCTGAAGATCGGCGATGTGCGCCTTCGTATCGGGAAAATCGACGCCCCAGAGAGCGATCAGACCTGTACCACACCAAGCGGCAAGAGCTGGCGCTGTGGCGACGTGGCAGCTGCTAAACTTGGCAAGCTGGTTGCTGGTCGCATCGTAACCTGCCGGAAAACCGATAGTGATCGCTATGGACGAATTGTCGGGGATTGCAGCGTCGAAGGACAGGATATCGCCCGCTGGATGGTCGGTGCGGGATGGGCAATGGCCTATCGCCGCTATTCCTGGCGTTATGTCTTCGACGAGTTCCAGGCGAAGCGACTGAAGCGCGGTGTTTGGATCGGGACCATGCAGCCCCCGTGGGACTGGAGGGCCAGCCATTGACCACTTCCTGGTCCCTTCTTCGACTCCTCTGGCTGGTTCTGTTCTGCGGCAGTTTTGCGACGGGACAGGCGATGGCGTGTACCGAACGCACGATGCTGGATTTCATTGGATCGCTTGAGGCCCCGGAAGGCTATGATCAAGTGTTTTCCAGGGTATCGGTCCAGCCACCGCGACCGATCACAGCCATGACGGTCGATGAAGTGCTGGAATGGCAAAGCCTGGCCTCGCGAACCTCTGTCTCCAGCGCTGCCGGGCGCTATCAGGTCATCCGCGCTACGCTGCAGGGCCTGGTGGATCAGGGTGTTGTTGCCCGCAATGAGCCATTTGACAGCGCCCTTCAGGATCGGATCGGCACTCATTTACTGCGTCAGACCGGCTACCGAAACGGGGTGGCCTCACCAGTTGTTGCAAACCGCGTCGCCGGGATCTGGGCCGCGCTGCCGCTGGTGAGTGGTCCGGGGCAGGGATATTCAGCCTATGAAGGATATGCGGGCAATCACTCGCTGGTCACCGCAGAGACTTATCTGGATGTTTTGCAATGCACCAAATCGGTTGATGAAGCACAAAAAGAGGCCGCGACCATTCGCTCTGGCACCCGGATCGGTTTCGAATTCGATAGCATCATCGAGGCGGTGCTGGAGACAAGTGAGACCCTGGCAAAATCGCTGAAACCGGTTGCACTATGGTTGCTCATTACGCTGGCCGTGATTGATCTGGTGGTCGTAATGGGGCGGGTGCAGATCAAGGGCGCCGGCCTGGAGGAACTGCTGAAGGACATGGCGTTTCGGATTCTGACGCTCGCCTTCCTGTCCTTTATCATCCTCAACATCGATGTAATCGTACACACGATTGCCAACGCCGGTGTGCGCCTTGGCACAGAGATCACCGCAAATGATGGGGTTTCGCTGGCAGCCTATGCGCGTGCCAAGACAATTCTGATCTTCTCGTTCAGCGAAGGTGCCGGGATGATGCCTACCTATGAATCCCACACCATCTACGGGATTGGGCTGTTTGTTGCGCTGCTGACAGGTCTCATTATGGGGATGGTGGTGTTTGCTTATGCCAAGCTCTTTATCGGCGCGATCATTGGCGTTCTTGCCGCAGGCCTGGGCGGGTTATCCGCGACCCGGGATGCGGCTCAGGCGCTTGTCTTCCGGATTATCGGAGGCAGCCTTCAGCTCCTCATGCTGATGATCATCATGCAAATTGGTCTGACCTTTGCCCAATCCATGCGTGGGACTACGGCCGGGTTAACCGCCGCGTTGATCGCATTCCTGGCAGATATCGTCGTTCTTTATCTCTGCTGGTGTCTCCCACCCAGCATTGCCCGGCTCGTTGAAGGATAGAAACATGCGTGATGCACTTCCTGGATCAATTAAGCCTGCGTTCGCAGCCCGTTCGCTTCGCTGCGAACGCAAATGCAGTCAACCAAATCGCAATGAGCCCAGGACATGCTGCATTATCCAGCTTCTGTTGGCCTGTTTTTTGCTGTTTGCGCCCCATTCCATTGCCTGGGCGGGCAGGGATGATGGCGACCTGCTGCGGTTTATCCGGCATTTCGAGGCCAGGGGCAGCTATGATATCTTCTACGCCGATATCAGACAGCCGCCGCCAAAGCCGCTGACACAAATGACAGTGGGTGAAGTTCTGATATGGCAAGGGTCACTCAAGGGGACGCGTTCCACAGCCGCAGGGGGATATCAATTTATCCGAGGCACTCTGGCTGATCTGGTTCAACGCCATAACATCCCTCGTTCTGCGCGCTTTGACCAGAACCTTCAGGATCGCCTCGCACGGCATCTGATTGATGATTGCGCCGGCGCGCGGGCGCGCGGCACAACTGCATTCGGAAACTGCCTTGCGGAGATCTGGGCAGCTCTGCCGCTTCTGTCTGGTCCACAAAAAGGCCGCTCTGCGTATCACGGGATAGCAGGGAACAGAGCCCTGACGACCCCTGAAAACTTCACGGCAGTCCTGCAGGGTCTGCCCTACAGAACTCCGACGATCCGTCAGGCCCGGGCAAGTGTACCGAGCGGACACAGAACCGTTGTACCACGTCATGTCCGCATCAGATCGGCGATGAAGGAAACGGCCGCTGCCGCCAACGCAGCAATGCCAAAACAGGTATGGACAACAGATCCATATGCGGTGGATTGAGCATGGGTTTTGATGCACGGGATAACGGGGATTCACAGGATATCAGAGCGATCGGCTGGATCAATACAGGGTCGCTGATCTGGTTTGCGGCGTCTGCATGTGTCACGGCGTTTGCGTTTTTTGCACCCGGGATCAGCTTTGGATGGTCGCTCCTGCCTTTTGCAGTTGCGGTTGTCTCGCAAAGCCGGACGGTGCGGTTTGCATGTGTTGCAGGGTATTTCGGCTGGGTGGCAGCAATCTCCGGCTGGGGGCTGGTGAATTTGGGATACTCGGCCCTTCTCGTGGTGCCGGCCGGGATGGGGCTGACTGTCTTTCTGGGTGCTGTCATGGCAAGGCTGGGCATCGGTCCGACCTGCCTGGTTCTGGTTCCGCTTCATATGTTCCCGGGAAACCCGCTTCTGGCCACAGGCAGTGTATTTCCCGGGGCAGGTCTGTACGCCATTTTTCTATTGGCTGTTCTGGTGACCCGAACGGAGCTGATGCAACGCCCGCGGCATCGCGCACTGACACTCTTGCTGATCTTCGCTGCAGGCAATGCTGTCGGCGCTCTCTTGCAGGCCCGCACAGCCGGGAACGAAGAGGCCGCGATCTACCGGACGCTGGATATCTCCAGGATCTCAACAATCACCGAACGCGGCTATAATCAGGCGCTGGGGAGCATCATGCGCCCCGGCCATACCTACATAACAGGTGAGAACATCATCCGGTCCGATAATGCCGCCGCGATCTCGCAATGGTGCCGGATCGTGCGCTCCGGTGATCTGAATGTCATCCTTGGTGTTCAGAATGCGGCCAATGGTCAGTCGCAGCTCTGGCAGTTCAACACACAAACCTGCCCAAACCCAACGCGAATCTATGCGGCACAAACCGGCGTTCCCGGTATCACCGGAACATTTGCGCAGATGTGGGGCATAAAGCCGCCTGGACCAATCGGGTTCCTGGCCTGTTTTGAAGCCTTCAGCATCTGGCGCTGGATCGAGGTGTCGCAGGACCGCCCAGAGACCGTTGTGACCGTTGCCAGGGATTTCTGGACCGAACCGCTTCAGGTTGGCCTGTTGCGTCGAAAGATCAGCAGACAATTCGAGCGGTTGTTGTCCGTTTCAAGTTTCCATGCGGAGGCGGGCAAAACACTGCTTCAGAAAACGACACAAGAGGAAGAGCACTCATGATCGTTCGTCAATCAAATCTGATTGCAGGGCTGCGTGCGATCCGTGCCCGAGCAAACCATCATATAGACCGGATCATCCCTCCGAAACACGATATCGAATATGAGAGTGAGAGCTGGCACGGGCCGGTGTCCATTATTGAGAGCGGAGAAGCAGTGGGGCTTGAGGGGTCACCCGTTTCGGTTTCCATTCCACCAGAGCGATTGATCACTGACACGCTCTATGAGCCTGAGATCAATGGCACCTGGCACTCCTATCTGGACAGACCGCATCCCTTGGAAGCGGCGGAACCGGCCGACATCCTGGATCTTTCCGATCTCGGCGTCCGACCTCTTTTCTTCGAACATCAGGTTTACAACGAAGCAGATCCAGCGGATCAAAATGAATGGGACAGGGTCGGTCTGCAGCGGCGGTTTCGTCTCTATGCGTCCTCATCTGCCATGCTCCGACACAGCCAGCCTGCCCGGGATAACCCGGCCGTGGACCGGTTTCTGGGAATCTACACTGACATCAACGAGGAATTGGCCTGGTATTTGCAGCCAACTCATCTTGGCCTGAACATCCCGTTCAAATATTGGCCGCACTGTGTCTGGGTCGACTATATAGGTGAAGGGCTGCATCGTCGGGTGTTCTGTCAGGCGTTGACCCATAATGGTCATCCGCTCAGCTTGGCCACCAGTTGGCCGGTCAACACCTCAGGACTGCGAGCGGCCCAGCTGGAGTTGCTCGATGATACGCCAGTGCGGGGCCTTTGATGGTGCGGGGGCTTATCATAGGTATCGCATGTGTGAGCGCGTTGGGCATTGCCACGCTGGCAGGCCTGATTACGGGCAATGTCTCCCCATCAGCTCCGACCGGGCTATACGTTCGTGCCGACCCCGTGACCGCTGACTATGTAACATTCTGTCTCGCGGAACAGCATTCAGAGCAGCCGTTTTATCACCGCTTCTGTTCGCCGATCGCGCCGGACAAGATCAGGATCCTGAAGCGCATAACAGTGCGTCGCCCGGATGGTGCGCTGATCGTAAAGGGGATCGCCGCCGGGTCTATCGATTCCGAACTGATCGGGCCTGTGCAGCCGTCGCAGATACACGCTTATTGGAGGCACGTGCACCTGTGACGCAGATTTCCGAGAACCTCAGAGCCGAGATTGCCCGTGTTCGCACCCGTGAAGAAAAGCGGCTGATCCGCGTTGCAAAGGCGTCGGGGTATTTCGGGCAGAAGATCACCTCACAACAGCTGACCGCATTGCTGAAAGCTCTCGTGAAACAGAGCAAGCGGGAATCCCAACTCAAGCGACTGGAGGACAGGATGAAAGTTCAGAACAAAAAGCAGAGCGAGCAGGAACGGAGGGAGGATACACGGCGGAAGATCCTGCTGGGTGCGTTTCTGATCGCGCAGATCGAGCATCGTCCAGAAGACTTTGGCTGGGTCTCGGGTGAGCTTCGCAAATTCCTTGATCAGCACAAGGACGCGTCCGTCGCAGCCAGAAACAGAAAGCTCATGTCGGAGTTTCTGAGGTGACGCAACCTCCGAATTTCTACCCAAGTCCGGAGAATGACAAAGAAAGAAAAAGGGCAAATGAAACACACATCGAAAGACGGTCAATCGGCAACGGGGAGAAGGATACAGCCCGTGGATGTTCATGTAGGCGAACGTCTGCGCCAGAGACGGCTACAGGTTGGCATCAGCCAGGGTGCGTTGGCCCATAAGGCTGGGGTGAATTTCCAGCAGATCCAGAAATACGAGAACGGGCACAATCGTATATCCGCTTCCCGGCTGTGGGACATTACCAAGGCCCTGGATGTTCCGGTCAGCTACTTTTTTGAAGGGTTGAACCCGGGCGATAGACGGTCCAGCGATGACCTGTTAGCACGGCACGAAACTTTTGGACTGCTAACAGCTTGGCGTGGCATGCCCGAGAGCCAGCGCAAGTTGCTGCTCGAGCTGGTAAAGGACATGGCCCAAATGGCTGAATCGGACCAGCAGATCAATTTCGAACACAGGGTCAATGTATAATGACCAGGTTTGAAAACCTCTACTATATCACCGCAACCTATCTGATTGCATCCTGCTGTCTTATCCTCCCGTTTTTCGTGCCTTCGCTGGTCATGGGTGTTCAGCCCTATAACACCGCCTATCTGCTGTCCGCTGTGTGTATGCCCGTTGTCTCTTTCGGGATGATGGCGGCATTGACCTGGGAGACCATTGATCGAAGGCAGATCCATTACTTTGCGTTCTGTGCCGGGCTTGGCTGGCTACTCGGGGTCTACCCATATAGCGATACGGCAGGTGTGGGCGTATTGTGGCTGCCGTTATGGAACACCATTCAACTACTGGCCACCAGCACCAACAGAGCCTATGTCACCTCCAGTCAGATGCTTCTGTTCGCTCTCAGCACATGTGCCTTCCTTCTTGTGTGTTGGGGGTTTGGAGGGTTGTTTCGCAAACATACCTCGCGAAGTGATCCGTTTGATACTCGTGGTGCAACACGGCAGGGCGCCAGGATTCAGCGTGCGAGATGGGCAACCAGGAAAGAGGCGTTGCAACATCTGAACGCCCCGGGCGGGATTGTTCTTGGTGAGATGACACCGCCAGAAGCATTGGAAGTGAACTACTTCAATAACAAGGACCCATCGACCTGGGGGAAGCACGGCAAAGGCCGGTTGCTGTCAATCTCGCCGCAAACCGGGAACGGCCATGTCCTGGTCATTCAGGAATCGAGCGGATTCAAAACCACCGGCCTCATGATTCCGAATATCCTCTTTTATCAAGGCCCGATCTTAGCCCTCGACCCGAAGGAAAACCTGTTTCATCGGACGGCCGAAGCCCGGCGCAAGATGGGGTTCAACCCGGTCAGGATCAGCGCGACAGATGGGCTCGATGTCTTCAAGATGCTGGCGCCGCTGATCAGAGGGCGGCCTTCGATCTACTACTCTCTGGCCAAAACGCTTATCCCTGAAGAAGCTGGCGCCACGGAGAACTCCACCCACTTCCGGGAAAAGTCCGTCAATTTGCTGGCCGCGTTGCTGTGTTATTTCATCGAAAACAACAACGACAACGTGCTTTTGAAGATTTCCAGGTTTTTGGCTAAGTCGCAAAAGGAAGCCATAGATGCCTCGGTTGAGATGATCGCAAACGCTCCCATGGACTTCGTTGGAGAAGAACTGTCTGCGTTGAAAACGGAGTCCGATAAGTCTTACCCGGGTCTGGTTGCGGGGGTACGCAACAAGATTGCCTTTGCAAGGTTTCCAGATGTGAGTGGCTTTCTGAATCAGCCAGAGGGAAGCCGCAAACACGAAGCCATCCTAGACCCAAAGACTGATATCTTTTTGGACGTACCGACCCGTGTCTTGAAAGACTTTACGCCGCTGCTGCGTCTCATCACTGGGTCGTTGCTGATTGCCACTCAATTGATCGAACAGCCTGGGCGGCCGCGTGCGCGACGTCTGTTGTTGTTGGATGAAGCCAAAGGTCTTGGCAGTCTCGAGCAACTCAAAACCGTCAGAGACGAAGGTCGTGATATCGGTCTCCATCTCATGCTGTTCTATCAATCCTGGGGGCAGATGAGTGAGATTTGGAAACAGGGCGTACACGCATGGGAGGACTCTACCGAGACCCGTATTCTGGGCGCGGTCCAGAGCAGCGCCCGCTCGAACGAGATTACCAACATGCTTGGCAAGGACACCATCGCGGTGAAGACGAGAGCTAACTCGTCATCAAATGCCAAATATCAGGCTTTCTCAGGCCACCTGAGTGCAGGCGAAAACGAACAGGTCAGGGAAATTGCGCTCATGAACCAGTCTGATCTGAGTAAGTTACCCAAGATCGCGTCGCTGATCATGACCCGGGACCTGCCACCTATTCTTGGCAGTAAGGCGGTATTCTTCACCAGATCAGACATGCGAGATCGGGTCAGAACAGAAGATGATGTTGCGCACTTGATTGAAGCCGACAGGCTGAAAGTCCAGCAACAAGGTATTGCTTCAGGTTTGCGTCAAAACTGGCCTGACAAACCAGAGTTTGAGAGCGCAGAAAATGTCATTGAAGACTAGGTCAGCGAATTGGCCATGATCTTCACAAAACCAAAGCGAGTGAGACAGGTGGCAACAGATTGAGGGAGATGTACGATGCTTGATGATTTCTCTAAGTCCGGTTTTGGTGGCGACCATGAGCCGTGTGAGGATGTACAAGAGGTTCTTTTTTTCCTTTGGCTTGCAGAACTTCGCGACCAGGAAAACAAAACTCTAACTCGGGCAGCGTCTAATGCGTTTGATCCTGAACAAGCACGCTCGGGCGTCGGCTCATGAAAAACAACACTACACCAGAAATGGCAGCCAAAGTCATAAAGACACTGCTAAAACAGAACGATTTGAAGCTGCTTGACCTTGCTAAACAGCTGGGGGAAAGCCCATCGAAGCTGTCGCTGGCTATTCGATGCACAAATGGTGTTACGCCAAAATCCATCGAGATGCGCAAGAAAATAGCCAAATTCTTTGACCTGGATCCCTACGAGGTCTGGGATGCGGTCTTTTTGACGCCGAAAGAAAGAAAGAAGGGCGTCACGCGCAAACTCAAACGGCGGTTTGAGTACTCCGAGAAAGAGTGGTCAGAGTTGTTGCCAAACGATAAGGTCAGGTCGATCCTCGCTGAGTTTGACATGACCATACGAGATCTCAGTTCGATCCTCGAAATACCCTATAGCTCTGTGACCGCAGCTATTTATGGGAATTACAATTCGCCCGCGAGGGAGCAGATCGCCGAGTACCTGAAGATGCCGGTTGAACTCCTTTGGCCAGATCTTCATCACATTCCGCCAGAAAAAGTGAATCTGGAAGCTTTGCTCAGGAAGAGACCAGATCTTCGAACGCTTTATGGCTTCGGAAACATGCGGCAACCCTTCGATCCCCGACCGGACGGTTGGGCGTCGCCAGTCACGAACCACGGACACACATGATGATTGAGGTTAGACCTTTCAATTTGCGGCTAATTCGAGCGGATTGTGTGCCAAGTTAGGAGACGTCCATGAAGAATTTGACCTTTTGCCTTACTATAGGGTTTTCATCGTTCGTTGGCGCGCCGTTGCACGCGCTGACGGTAAGTGAGCTTGAAAAAAACTGTCTCGATGGAGATCTGGTAAGTTGTGAAAATGCAGGAGTTGCCTACGAGTACGGAACCGATGGCTTAGCAGATTATGTTAAAGCCGCTGAATTCTATAACATTGGTTGTATTGGCGGCCACGGAAAAGCCTGTCGCCGGTTGTCCAATCTTTACGTAGACGGTAGCGGTGTTCCACAAAGCTTCGATGAGTCATGGAGGCTAGTTCATTTGGCTTGTGAAAAAGACGATTTTTTTAGCTGCAACGTTCTTGGGACAACATACGAACGCGGCTTTCCTCTGACCCCTGACTCCTATGGACCACCAGATCCGTTGAGGGCTTCCGAATTCTACAGTGTCGCCTGCGAAGGCAATTACGAAGTCAGTTGTAGCAATCTGGCAGCATTGTATGCTTTCGGCTCAGGTGTAACCCGGAATACTGATAAAGCTAAGTCACTGTATCGAAAAGCATGTGACTTGGGGTGGAAACGGGGCTGTGAAGGCTTGGCGCGCCTTAACTGAACTAGCCGCCAAAACTTGGCAGACGTTGATTCAATTGGTGCATTTGGGGTCGTTTACGGCTGAGGGCAGAATAGTACGGTAAGGAGTTTTGTACCTATATATTTCAAACACTTACACGCCCCGAATCGTAAGCGCTTTTCTTCAAATGCTGCGCCGGGAAAGCCTTGATGTTTCAGTGATTTATTTTTCTTACAGTACTATCCTGCCCCCTCCGGCATCAGACCCGAATGAGTTGAGTGGTTCCGATTTTTGATGTGTTTGGTAGATTTGCAATACTATAGCATGGCAAATAAACATAGTAGTCATGCTATAGTATTGCAAACTATACAAATATGACATACTATGGTATTACATAG
>NZ_CANLDZ010000018.1:0-123842 GCF_947489545.1 uncultured Ruegeria sp.
AACGCCCAAATATCTTCTTTCGTTTCCGGGTCGGTCTATGCGACACTTCGATTGCGTTGTTTAGGCCTTTGTGGGCACGATCGTCAGTCTTGGGAGCCAGGTTATCGACCGGTTGATGTGGCTGCGGATCGAAATCACGACTTCGTCCATGTGCCGCTTGTCGTTCGGTTGCGCTCGATCCCGCCGGATAAAGTCTGCGAAGTGTTGCCCGAAGAGATTCACCTATAGCCGGATCGCTTCCCAGCTTACAATCACGTCGCGCTCTGCCAACAGATCTTCAACATCTGCCGTGCTCAGTGCAAAGCGGTGGCACGCCCAGACTCCCCAAGCAATGATCTCACGCGGAAAGTGGAACCCTCTCAGCTGGGGCATATTGGTCGGAATGTTCATGACCTGCAGATAGCTCGGACAAGTCAGGCAAGCAACTTGGCAATACCTTATGGCAGTTTCTGCAGAAGATATGTCTTTAGGCTGAGCAATCCCATAGATCCAACGAGGCTCTTCACAAGTCGAGAGGAATTATGAATAGAACGTTAACGAAGTGTTTCTCATCCGTTCAATGTTAGTTTTGCATGTTGAGAATTGCTCGCTTTGGCGACAAGGCTGCAAAACCGGAAAGTGGAAGGGCTAAGGAGGTCGGATGTTAGACTTTTTGCTGACTTTCAGTGCTGCTTCGACTTGGATCAGTGTTGGAATTCTTGCGAGCTTCAATTTTGCCTAGGTACAAGGACACTAAAATCGGTGTATGAACCATCAATCCCAGAAACTGCTATATTGAATGCTCTACTACTGCATGACAGCGATTCAGAGTATGGCGCCGCCATGTGGGCGGCATGTGTTCTGATGGCCCTCCACAAAGAGCAGACTTATTTGTTGTCCGAGTATGCAAACACATGGGCAAGCAAATTAGAACTCTCTGGCCTCAGAGAGTAGCCACCCAACATTTCACACAGCTTAATAGATTTGACAAATAAATTCCTCGTTTCCGAATAAGGGTAAGCCTGTGAAACTTGTAACGTTAGAAGGTAATTTGGTTTTGGACGGATCAACAATAGGTGGGCATGCCACACTCCGGCATTTTGAGGGAACTTTGAAATGGTTCTCGGCCAAGAAAGGATACGGTTTTGTGACCTGCAATGTGTCGGGCGAGGATGCCTTAATGCATCAGAACGCGCTGCATGATTTTGGCCAGACTTCAATCGCGAATGGGTGCACGCTCGAGGCATTGGCAAGTGTCAAACAGAGAGGACTTCAAATCATTGAGATCCTGGGCATCCGGTCAGACGCGTCCTCGACAGTCCCGCACGACAAGCATATTGAACCCCAACCGATCAAGCCGGCTACAATATTGCCTGCAAGGGTCAGGTGGTTCTGCGAGGAAAAGTCCTACGGTTTCGTCAATGTCTTTGATGACACCAGAGACTGCTTTTTGCACGCGAACATGCTTGATAAAGCTGGACTCGGATCGGTGGCTGTCGGAGAAGCACTTGGCGTCGAAGTGATCGATCGGCCCGGTGGCCAAGTTGTCGTCTCAGTTCGACCCTGGACCTGAGTCAGCTTCCGCTGGATAGTCGTTCAGAAGGATTAGGTATTCGCCTTCAAGTTGCGGATGGCGATAATTCCACCCAGGCAATCATCTATTGGGTATTGCTGTCACTGTACCCTAATTAATCAGATTCTGCAGATTGGGCGCCTTTTTCGCAGTTTTGGTACCCTTAATTGCAATATATCCACAGGGCACCGCGTCAGTGCCCGACACAGCTTCAGCGCCTCCAAATAGCGTTTGCCCGCGTCAGTAGCGCTTGAGGATTTGCGCAGGTCCAAGCTCGGAGATGGCCTGGCGAGCTGCCAGCAGAGCACGTCCAGATGGTTTCGATTTGTTCGTTCTATGTATTTCTTGCTCAGACGAGCGCTCTCTTTCTCGCCGTCTCGGAAGTCGCCTATCGAGATCCTTTGACAGCTTGCGCACCTTCTCAATCACCCGTCTGTGCTGAGGAATGACGCGGCGGAGTTCCCAGAATGCCCTATCATTTTCTCGTAGCAAGACGGCTGCGCCCAACAGCGGACGGGTTGTGCAGACATCAATTACTGCCAGCGCTGTAACCCTTTGCCTCTGGTCTCGCGACGTGAGCGTCGCGGTGTAGCCGAAATACCGCGTGCGAGTTTTCGCTTCCAAAGCGGGCGCTACATAACCGTCCCACGATGTCTTCGGTGCATCGTTCCTCGACTATCCTCATGACGAACTCCATAGGCATGAAAGCGGAGCAGCGAACATATTTTCGCCGAATGGGACCACCCGGTCGTGATCATAGAGCACCATGCCCTGGATAAACTTCTTCCCGCACGCTTCAGCGAGCTTCCGCATGCCTGAGAAATCAGCTGCGGAGACCGTAGCGGATGATTTGACCTCGATCCCAACGACTTCTCCCCGCCGATTTTCCAGTACGATATCAACTTCGTTTTTATCTTTGTCCCGGAAGTGCGAGAACGAGCACCTCTGTTCGCTCCATGTAGCGATCTTCCGCAGTTCGCTGAACACGAAGGTTTCCAGGATCGCACCGAAGCTCGTTTTGTCTTTTCGGACCACATCTGGAGATACATCCCGCATTGCTGCGAGAAGGCCCGCATCAAAGAAATGCAGTTTAGGCGACTTGGTCAGACGTTTCAGTCGGTTTGTGTACCAGGGCTGCAGGGTGTGAACCAGAAAGAGGCTTTCGAAGACACTGACATACTTCTGTGTGGTCACATGATTGAGGTCGAGTGCAGCACCGATGCCAGTGTAGTTGACCAACTGCCCTGAGTGCTCCGCCAAGACTGATAGCAGCTTCGGCATGACGGCCAGTTGCTCGATCTGGGCGACGTCACGAACGTCGCGCTGCACGATCGCATCCAGATAACCGTGATACCAGTCCTGTTTTCGTGTCCATTTCGTTCTGCCAAGTGCTTCCGGATACCCACCCGAAAGGACACTCTCGATCAGTTCGTCACCTATGATCATATAATCGGCGCTTGGCTTCTCCCCGGCAAAAACCCGATCAATGAATCCCGCTTTTCTGCTGATGATCTCCGCCTGCGATAAGGGTAGCAACCGGACGACCTTCATTCGGCCGGCAAGGGAATCCGCCACTTTTGGAATGGTCATGAGGTTAGCCGAACCCGTTAGAAGGAACCTCCCCGGAGTCTTATCATCGTCGACCAGGTTTTTGATCGCAAGCAGAAGGTCGGGCGCGCGCTGGATCTCATCGATGACAGCCCGATCCAGGCCACGAACGAAACCAACAGGATCATCAATTGCCGACCGCAAAACGTTTGCGTCGTCCAATGTAAGAAAGGGTGTCTTGTCCGACGCAATGTCGGTTGCAAGAGTCGTTTTGCCGGACTGACGCGGCCCCGAGATAAGAACCACACGGGTATCGGACAGCGCTTACTCTACTCTGGCCTTGGCGAATCTCGGGTACATTTTAGACAAATCCTCTCGACCGGTTGAAAGTACGCATCCGACCAATTGAAAGTGTAACGCCGTCTGATCGACACTCAACAGCCGACCAATTGAAAACGTACATCCTCAGACCCGCTGGGTCCGGGCCTCGTCATCCGCTTCTCCAACTGTCAAATCAAGCTCCGGCAAATCGCGCAAGTTTTGCAAATCGAAAGCCGTCAAGAACGTCTCCGTCGTCACGAAGGTAACCATGGCCACAGAGCTACAACTCACCGTTGTCACAAAAGGCAATCACGCAGCGTTCTCAAGAGCTGGCTTCTGCCTGGCCAGTTCTTGAGTGAAACCCCGGATTTCGGGGCGTACAGGTTGGTGGGCATACCGAAGCGCAACTACGTGACGTTCAAAGTCGGCATCCTCAATGGTCAGTGAGGTAAATTCCTTGCTCCTTGGGATTGCCGTCTCGGGTAAAATCAAAAACCCCCTCCCCAACCGCACCAGCTCCAGAAGCCAGTCAATCCGGTTGGAACGATATGTGAAATTCATGGTATTTCCACGATCGGCGCAAAAACTAAACAAGGCTTCACGCAAATCACTCTCAACTCTGGCCAGCGCCTCGTTGCCCACCAACACATCCAAGTTCACGCTTTCCCTTTGACTCAGCGGGTGTGTGGCGGAAACAACAACTCGGTAGGTCTCACTGTATAGTGGCTCCGCCCGGTAAAGCTCAGATGCAGCGTCGGCACTTGTTATAGCTATATCAAAACGGCCTTCCCGAAGGCCGTCTAGAAGCGCATTTTGTTTGTCGACAATGATCTCGAAATCAATTTCCGGTGTACGCGCCTGATGCCGCGTTACCGCGTCCGATATTCTGAATAGCCCGATTCCTTCACCAACTCCAACATTGATGGGAATGCCTTCGTGATGAACGTAACGTTTGGCATCTACCATCGCTTTTTGAGTTTGCTGCAACACCTCCTTTAAGTACGGGAGAATGACTGCGCCTAGCGGCGTCAAACTACTTCCGGCACGATCGCGCAGAAACAGTCTACCACCCAACCTATCCTCCAGCTTCCTGATGGATGTCGTGAGCGAAGGTTGAGAAACATTTAAAGCATGCGCTGCATGAGTGAAGTTTCGATATTTAACAACTGCCAAGAAATATCGAATTTGATTCATTTCCATGAATTCTGTGCGCCCTCTCTTTGGCATAGCCACTGAAAAGATCGCACAAAAGATGGTCACATTAACAATAGTTATCGGCTATACTTTAATAGAGTATCAATATCAGACTTCGAGCCCAACATAGCGAGTGACGTGATGCGGACGCGGCCTGCCATCAGAAAAGTTGGCCGAGATCGCGTACCCTGAACCAGGCAAATTTTTGAAAGCGCTGTAGGTTGTTGTAGATAAGTTGGGTACGTCAACCGCCGTGGCATTAGCGTTCGAACCTGAAGGCACTGTAATTGTTGTTCGTCCATCCGAGCCAATAATTGCCATGAAGTAGTGCCCTGTCTAGCTAAGTTGTCATCTTGCAGAGTCTCACCGGTGCACCCGGTTCGGCCAAAACCGCGAATAGGGTCGCCCCTTCCAGAGCTGCCCCTACCACGTGATTAATCTTCGCTGCCTCCGCCAGAGTTCCATTTGTCGTGATGTCGTTCACAACGAGTTGGTTGTAGGGCTGGTCTTCGGGCGCTGAGCGCACCAGAACCGAAAGTTGGTCTTCAGATAGGGCCAGCGGCCCTCCCCCTACGATCTCGTAAGGTGAATGTCCCGGAACCATCAGGAGGGTCCGACCGTCAGCTGCAGCGAAACCGCCGCCGGCGGAGACCGCGACCGTCGAACCTTCCGCGGCAAGGTTCCCAGCCGGTATTCCATTGAGCGTGGCTGGTATGGAAGCAAGCTGGGTCGTGGTTCCCGCCCGCAGCATCAGCATCCAGATGTTTAGGGTATCCGCACTGGCAGTAGTCGTGGTCGTGATCAAGGATGCGCTGCCCGAAAGCTCAGCACCGAACCCACGCATATCCGACGGCCCATCAATTACATTGAGACGTACACCCTCTCTCGACCGCAGTGCGATGGCGCCGCGTCCAGCAATCGAAGCTATCTACCATCAAGCTCGGGCGCTTCGAAGATACCAAAGGAGACGCCGTCAGCGTTAATGAAGACCGAATGACCGAAAGCTCGTTCTTTGTCTGACTGAACGTGCCAAAGCAACGCGCCGCTCGAGACATCAAAGGTATAAACTGCACCGGTATGAAAAACCCCTGCGGGCTGCTCGACACCTGTACCATGGCTGCCGATGCGGGCAGCACCAATTGCAACGATGTCATCATCAAGCGCCACAGAACGACCGAAACCAGGCCCACTGGCAAACACGTCGCCGCGTTGAAGACGCAGTTCAATAGCCTCCGAAAGATCGACCGAGACAATGAAGGCGCGTCCAATATCAGGAAATCCTACAGCCAGATGCCCTTTGTCCACGACGATCTCGGCTGCCTAGACTTTGGAAGCATTGAAAGGGAAAGGAAAATGCCAGCAATCTGCTGATGCGTCAGTAGCGATGAGGGTGAAGACCACAGCAACAATTCTGCACAAGTCGCGTCGCATCCCTCTCTCACCTTATTGGCGATTTTTTAGCGATCACTTCGAAGGTCAATCACTTCGTTCATTGCATGATACTAGAACCAGGTTGCTGTATTCGGAAATACTCCAATCCTATAATTACATATACATCAGCTATGATTGGACCTGCGCCTGGTAGGCTTCCGTTGTGTCAACATGGCCTATGCTTAACGGCAAATTTCATTTGGATAAACTAAAGAAGTTCTCCAATTGTTCCGCATGACCTCCTGGCCCAACCGAATCCCCTTCGACCTTCACAAACAACTTGAGTCCCACTGTGACGACGACTGGCAAGCAGCTGTGCCTGCCTGGTCGAATATCCACGGGCTGAAGATCAAACTACAATGATGGCGTCGCCTGGAACGTCGGATCGCAGAGCTGCACGAGCGTCGCTATACAGCCAAGTCACAGGATCACTGGGCGGAAATCAAAGAGTGGTTAAAGCGCCATGACCTGCCTGCCCCAGACAGGTTACCTAGCTGGCCCGAACCGGACGCAGTCACGCGCCACAAGGCGCAGGAATTACTCTGAACATCATTACGGACATTCAAGGGTTACAATTAACAAGCGATACTTCTCAGCCACAATGCGAACATCTGGCGACGATCACGAAGCTGGACGCCTTTGGTCATATCGCTGATCAGGCTAGATGGTCGCGTCCTTCACGGCAAGGACAAGAAAGAGGTGGTTGACTGGCTGAAGACAATCGAGAACCGCAGCGCCCGCCAGACGGGGTCCCCCGTTGCAGAGTATGATTTCAGCTGGATGCGGGACGAGCTCGGCCTGTCAAACCACCGAAAATGACGCTCGCGCTGTGATGAAATTCTGTTGGCGTTCGAGTAATCGGCCTGCTGAGAGGTGTACATCGCGGCGCGTCTCGGGCCGCACTAGGCTTCTATAAATGCCCAGCGATCGCAAAGATACAAAAGTGCCATGGCCACAGACCATTCTAAGGGTGAGTTCTACTGCGCACCGGTGATATTGACCTTGCCCACAACCTTGGCACCACGCTCGGTCTCCATCGTCCGGGCAATGACATCAGCCTGAACGTTTGAACTCGAGGCTAGCTTCAGATCATCACATTTCAGGCTGCCCTTGTGCTTGCCTTCAATCGTGATCTGCTTTGCCGACAACGCTCCATCAACAGATCCGCCCAATTGAACTGTAATCGCATCAGCGCTGACATCACCAGCCACATGGCCTTTGACGTCAACTCCACCTCCGTCTGACCTGACATTGCCTTCGACGGTCAGGTCTTCTTCAATTATTGAACTGGCCACGTCAAATTCCTCTGACTGATATAACGGTAACCTTAGGCCGGTAGCCGGGGTTTGACCACCTGCGACGATGGCGATTGTTGTTGCTAACAAAAATGGACCGATTGCGAGTCTGGGATTTTGCTGCCCTCAATAGGTCAACGTCGATACGAAACTCATTTCTGTGTCGATATGATTGGGTGCGGCCTCACAGGCAGGGAGGATTGTGGGGCCCATTATCGTTACCGGTTCGGCGGACGTTTTCCGCGCGATGACTCGCCTGTGCTCAAGTGGCTGAACCCAAAAATGGGAAATGGCTAAGCTTACCTAAGCCGATCCACAGTCAGGACAACCAGCGCTAGCCCGCATTTCGGACATTAGTTTTCCTAGGACAGGACGAAACAGATTGAGCCGTTTGTTATGGCTTGATCGTCACCACGAGCACGATTAGCGCCAACGACGCCGCTCCAATCGGCAGAAAAGCCGTTGGCACCTTCCATCGCCTGGCGGCCTTACTGGGTGTCGATGGTGCCAAGAAGTTCATCACTGAGAGCGGAAAAATGAACGTCATGAGCTGTCGCGAGGGCTTCAAAGCGGGCAGCCGTTGCAAGTGTAACCGAGTGTCCAGCCTTGGTGAGCTCTTTGCAAAGCGAGATGAGTGGCTGGACATCGCCACGCGTGCCATAAGTTAGAACCAGTATTTTCATGTGTCGGCTCCAACATTGTAATCAAGGAAATCGGGTTTCTGAGCTAACGTGCCCCATCCGGAGGAGGTTATTGTCAGGGTCGACAAGCTCCAGTTCACATACACCCCAGGGCTTCTCCTCGGCTTTGACAAAACGAGGGATACCGGTTTCAGCGAGTTCCAGTGGTTCGAATTCAGCTGACAAAGCTTTGGCATTCTCAACACGGACAAAGGAGCCATGATCCGAGTGCTCCGTCGCTTCATGTCCGTGCGTGCTGAAGAAGTGTATTTCCACACTGTCTCGGGCCAGGATCATGTAGCCGTTCTCCTCAAACCTGGCGACTTCCTGAAAGCCCAGCTTGCCATAGAAAGTCGAGGTTCTGTCGAGATCTGAACTCGGGAATATGGGGCATATGCTCTTTAGCATTGGCGCTCTCCGTCTAGTTTTGGTCAATTGCGGCCCAAACAGCCAATTCATTGCCATTGGGATCGCTAAAGTGAAATCGACGCCCACCGGGGAAGGAGTAGATGTCGCGAACGATGGTCGCTCCGGCCGATTTGACGTCAGCCAGCGTCGCCTCAAGGTCTTCAGAAAAGAGGACAACCAAAACACCGGGCTTCTGAACAGGAGTTTTGTCCTCACCATTGAAACCACCATCGACGCCAGCACCACTGAAACTCAGGTACCTTGGTCCCCACTCCTGAAACTCCCAGCCGAAGACCGACGAGTAGAAAGTCTTTGTCGCCTCCGCATGCTCAAGAGGGAATTCGATGTAGTTGATTGTCTTATGCTTATGCGTCATCTTCGTCGGTCCCATGTGTATTGCTGTCTGGCAGCAAGACTGCTTCATCAGTAGCTGCAATGCCCCGCCTGAAGGCGGAGCATATGTTTCGTGAGTGGTGTATCAGTTGGTTGGATCGACCTCGTGCTGGGAACGGAAGCCCAGTGCCATGCGGTTCCAGATGTTTATGGTCCCAATTGCGACGGTGAGCTTGGTGATTTCCTCTTCGGAGAAATGCGGCTCCAAAGCCGAGAAATCGTCGTCAGGTGCACCGGTTTGCGCAACATTCGTCAAAGATTCCGTCCAGGCAAGAACCGCGCGCTCTTTCTCATTGTAGACTGGCGACTCTTTCCATGCCGGGATGAGCGAAAGCCACTGATCCCCCATGCCATCCTTACGAGCTTCCTTGACATGCATGTCGATGCAGAACGCACAGCCATTGATCTGTGACGCGCGGATTTTGACAAGGTGCAACAGACGCGGTTCGATACCGACCTTCTGCGACACGAATTGCTCAAGGCCCCAGACTGCCTGGAAGGAGGCGGGTGAGACCTTCACATAGTCGATACGTGGTTCCATTGTACGTTCCTTTTCGTTCTAGTGAGTACGGAATTCCGTTTTTGCTTCTTGCGCCTCTTCACGCCGATAGAGATCAGCCAGAATCTGGAGACGTGGCTTATGGCGTCGGCGGTAGAGATACCTTGCCCGGGCCGAAAAAAGTGGCGTTGCGACACCGGCATCGATTTCGATTTGTTCCGAAACTCGACAACCGTCTGTCTGCGGGATCACTTGTAAGGAGTGGTTCCAGGATTTGACGCCTGCGCCGACTTCGCTGGACAGAAAACTCATGTGCTCTTCGTCAAGCGCCAAGACGGTCATTTCGTAGGGCTGATAAGGCATCCAGCCAAAGAGAGACACGTCTACGTTGATGTGCTGCCCCTGAAAGAGTTGCCCTGATGGCAGGTTGCGAAAGGCCAGAACGCCCTTTGTGACTGTCTGGAGGTGATCGAAATCGGTCACTACATCCCAAACCAGACCCGCCGGAAAGGCGTAGTCATGTGCGAGGTGAACCGCCCTCGTGCGTGGCGCCTGAGGAGCCCGGCTTGGTCTACAGATTCCCATGGCACTCAACCTGGTGTTTGTTGAGGGGATTGCCGCTCGCGAGCCTGGAAAAGCCAATGCCATTCAGCATCGTTGCTCGTGTCCATGGATGATGGGGATTATCGATCTGCCCTTTGATGTCCGCGAGAAAGCCGTCCCGTGGAAACCGGCGAATAACGCCATCTATTGTTTGCTTGGACAGGCGGCGATAATGCGATCCGACGACGTCGAGGTGGGCCCCGTTTGCAAGCATCTGAGCCTCCGCAAAGTGAATCTCTGCACGAACATCAAGGTTCAGATGCAGGCTGATCGCTTCAAACACTTTGCTGATTTTGCCTCTGTCCCAATCAGCAGCCAGAAGAAATTCTTCAGCCTTTTGTGCCCCTGTGACGGCAAAACAGGCACAGCTTGATCTCTGGATATGCGGCTCAACCAGACCAAGATCATGCAGGATGCTCGCGACATATAACAGCTCCGGGTCGAAGTTGAGGCCTGCCTGTTTTCCCAGCAGATAGCCCCACACATAGGTTCTGACGCAATGGCTATGCAAAGGCTCGCTGGACAAATCCCTGACCAGTTCATCAGCATGGCGAGCAATGTTTGAATCCGGAATGACAAGGGCATCCACATCAAAGTCGAGAGGCCTGGATCGGCCAAAACCCTTGGACGAGAACCAAGCGCGCAGTTCCTTGAGCTGTAGAGTGATGAGTTGCTTGTGCAGGCCCAGATATTCGCCACGGGACAGGATGCCGTTGGTTTTTGTTGCCCAAGCCAATGTTCCGACCTTCGACATACTGTATCGTTTTCCTTCGTGAGTGGTGGCACCATGCCGGAACACTGCTAGTGTTGGCGGCTCTGGTTTGTGATGCGGACATTGGCGTCCAGAAAGGCGCAGCTGCGCGCGGCCAGCGTTCCGTCGTCGTCCTGGCGGACTTCAGCCAGCAGATGAGCGATCGTTACCTTCCTGAGCTCGGCGCGATAGGACCGCTCGGCACGCAGCATTGCAGCGTTGATCTGACATGGTGCCTTGAAGAAACCTTCCGGCACCGGGTTCGGACCATTGCGCCGGATTTCCTTGCACCGGAATGCCGGCTCAGGGCCCTCCAAGGCGAGGACGACATCCAACAGTGAAATGTCTTCCGGTGTCTGTGCCAAATGATAACCACCCTTCGGACCAGGAACGGTCCCCAGAATGCCGGACCGGGACAGGGCTTGCAGGTGCTTCAACAGATAACTCGGTGAGACGCCGTGAAACTCGGCAAGCGCCGCTGCCGAGAGAACCTGGTTAGCCTCAAGTGATGCCAGCATCGCAACCGAATGGATCGCCTGCTCTACCCCTTCGCTCAGTTTCATCTTGACCTCCGTGATTCGTGGATACAAATTATCCATGAATTGAATCACTCGTCAACTGCGGAGCTGAAAAAATGCCAATGCCTTGGACATACCGCCATGCGTCGAAAGAATTCCGGGCTTTTCTGAATGACGTGAAAAACCGCATGGGGCTGGCCTCGGATAACAGCGCATACACGGCAGTCGATGCCGTGTTTCAGGTCTTCAGAAGACGCCTAGCGGCACAGGAAGGGCTCGATTTCGCAAGCGTACTTCCCTGTGTTTTGAGGGCAATCTTTATAAAGGACTGGGACGTGACAGTTGCGCCCTTGGCTTTCTCAAGTCGCGACGAGATGACCCAGGAAGCAAAGCAGGTGCGACGCGACCACAATCTGACACCGGACAATGCGATTGAAGCCACGGCTTGGGCGCTGCGGCGTTCCATGGACCAACGGGACCTTGATCGTGTTCTCCAAAAACTGTCTTCAGCCGCCCAGGCCTATTGGGCAGTCGACGTCTCCGATCCGGCAGAACTCAATCAGCAAATAATCTGAATCCCAGTTGAGAAAGACAAGAAACTGAAATGAAAAACGCTTTGAACGATCTGTCGCCTGTTGAAGGCCGCTTCAATGCGGGTTGGGGGAGTCTGGCTTATCGCGAGAGAGGTGATCGGAACGAGCCCACCATCGTTTTCATACATGCAATGTCATTTGATCAGGAGATCTGGCGAGAGGTATTTTCTCTCATCCCGTCAGGATACCGGCTGATCAGCTTTGATCTTAGAGGCCATGGGAAATCGGATACGCCAACGCTGCCTTACGATCTGCGTGACTATGCAAGTGATACGCTCAGTCTCCTTGATCACCTTCAGGTCAAGGATTGCACCCTTGTGGGCATGTCGTTCGGTGGGATGGTGGCTCAGCTGGTTGCGTCGCTTCGACCAGGACTGTTTAGCCGCTTGGTTCTCTCCAACACAGCCACGAAGATCGGCGTTCCAGAAGACTGGATGGCTGCCGCTGAAGAGGCAAGGCAGCACGGTTTCACCAGAAAAAACACAATGTCCGGTCTGGAGCGGTTGTTCTCTCAGCGGTTTCTCGACAGATCGCCGCTGATTGATTCCATCATTCAGAGACGGATGAACCGATCGGTGGAGGGATACATCGGCTGCTGTAACGCGATCGCTCATGCGGACTTGTCCGAGTCATCCACTGAGCTTGATCAGCCGACATTGGTGATCGGCTCCGACGAAGACATGGTAACCCCGCCAGATGTTGTAGAGGTGCTGGCTACGACGATTCCGAACAGTTCGGTAGGCATGATTTCCGGTGCTGGTCATTTGCAGTGTCTTGATGCTCCGCGCGAGTTCACCGAACTCTTGCTAAACTATATGGAACCGCCAAGAGCTCGTTCTTGAGCGGCGCATTCCCGACCTTGGACACACGCTTGGGATGCTGTAGTCGCAGCCCGCATTCCCGACATTCGCTGCAAGCGCAAGATTTGGGCTTGGCTGAACTGGCAGTTCGCGGACGGAGCGGCCCTTCGCTGCAATCTCACGAACGTCCGCTTTTTGCGAGCGTCAATAAAGCCAACGCACCTAACACCAGCGCCAAGGCGAGAACCATTCCGAGTGTAGGCCTTTGTTCCGTTCCCATAATCGTCAGAAGTATCGCAGTGATCGGACTGAGGCCGAGAAAAGCAGTCACATGGGCAGCCGGAATTTTTGAAAGGGCATAAAGCCAGCACCAAAACCCCGCGCCACTCGACAATCCGATGGCAAACACAAGCAGCTCAGTGCGTTGCTTCCAGTTTTCCAAAGGTAAGGTGGATGTCTCAAACCCGGCGACTACCCCCAACGGCAGGAGAGAGGCCAGCATCGCCAAAAGGCTCACCTGCACACCCCCGTACTGGCGCACATAGGGGCTGAGAAAAACCGAACAGATCGCGCCAGTCAGTGTCGCGACCAACGCAGCGAGCAGACCCAAGGCTTCATAACGGCTTGTTGAGGCGGCATACAAATCAGTCCTGAGCAATAGCGTGATCCCGGCGACCGACAAGACGATAGCGGCTGTTTCTACTCTGCTTACATTTATCTGAAGCTTGGCACGTTCGAATATCAGGGTTGCAAGCGGCAGAGTTGCAAAGATGAACGATACGCGTGCGGATGCAGCAAACATAACAGCGATGTTGAGCATCGCGATCAGAAGGCCGAATTGCCCGATACCGATGATCGAGATTGGGCCAAGATCATTGCGACTTATGCGTGGTTTTCGGCTGACCATCCAGAAAGGGATCAGCACGATGCTGGCGATGAGGTAGCGCCAGAACCCGAGACCGGCGGCACCGGTCGTTTCAACAACCGCTTCGCTAGCGACAAGTGCTGCGCCGACCTGTATTCCAGTAAAGGATGCTGCGAGATACGGAAGATACCGCTGTATCAAGCTCCGCGCTGTCGCACAAATTCTTGTTCGAACACCTCCGTACCCCATTGAGTGCCCGGTGTTTCATGGACAAGCTCAAAGCCGTGTTTTTCATAAAGATGACGCGCCGCATCGAGGCCCCTAAAGGTCCATAAACGTGTGCAGTCGAAACCAGCGCTATCCACAAAGGCAGTTGCTCTGCCAAGCAACAGGTTTCCGATGCCGAGGCCCTTCGATCTTGGGTTAACAATGAACCAGCGCAAATGCGCAGCGCCTTCCCCCAAGTCCTCGCCATCAAGCGAGACAGAACCCATTAGGTCATCCCCCATATACGCAGAGAATGTGGTGTTTCCTGGGTTGTCGATCCGTCCCATAAACTCGGACATTTCGGTCGCAACCTTGCGCTCGAATACAGCGCCGAAACCGTAATGTTGTGAGTAGAAGGTGGCGTGAAGTAAGGCCACAGAGGCAATGACCCCGGAGTAGTATCTTTCCCGCACCTCGATTGGACGCGTAGCGGCGTCTGTTGGCCGGTCGCGCGTGTCCAGAGATTGTGCGAAGAGTTTCAGGCCAATTTCGATCTGATCGACGGCCTTGGGCGACAGATTATCGAGAGCAGACCCAATCTGACGACGCCCAAAGCCTTCAAGGTCGCGTAGCAAAGCACGGCCCTTTTCAGTCAATGAAAGCGTTCGCGACCGCATATCACCCGGGTCAGGCTGTGCGGTGATCAATCCGTCTTTTTCCAGCTTTTGAACAAGGCGGCTAATGCTGGATTTTTCCAGATGCAGAAGCGCGCCAAGGTCGCTGGCCGTGTCAACTTTGCCATACCCCAGCTCAATGATCGTATGCACCGCTGAAGGCGACAGATCAGTACCCGCAAGGCCCTTCTGCATAAAGCCAAGCTCCCGCACGATATGCCGGGCTGCGGAGCGCATGGTGTCGATGCGGGAGGTCGTGAGCCTTTGATTCATAGTTGTATGCTACAACTATTTCAGCTTTGATGTCCATCGATAGCCGACATTCGTCTCGTCGCAACAATTTTGGACTTTGGGTTCGTAGGAGCCATTAGATCGGTCGCAGCATCTGCTCAATCTTGGACTCGGCTGGCGAAACGACGGCCCAAACCAGCCTTCCGAAGCAGGCCGATGCGCCGCAGTGCAGAACCTCCGAAGCGGACGTTGATTCGCGGCTTTTTCATCCGGTTGGATCAGACGCTAAGAGTCAGTTGAGCGATTGACCCACCAGTCATGCATCGACGTAAACACCGGCTCCAACGCCATCCCATCTGCGCTCGCCGAGTATTCGACACGAGGCGGTACCTCGGCATAGACCTTGCGCGTGACCAGTCCGTCGGCCTCCAAAGCCCGAAGCTGGTTGGTCAACATTGTCTGGGTAATCCCATCGATAGACTTGCGCAGCTCACCAAATCTCTTGGTGCCCTGAAAGATCAGGATCTGCAGAATCAAAAGCTTCCATTTACCGCCAATCATCCCGATCACCCGGGGCGCCGGGCATGGAGATTCATCCGCAATAAGCGTTTCAACTGGGGCGGCGGTAAGGGTCTCGGACATCTAGTTTCTCCCAATAGTATGATTTTTGATAGTATATCAAAAAATACTGCCTACTTTTCGGATCGTACTGTCCCGGGTAAGCCTCTGTAAACAGAGAACGATGGAGGGCCTTCAACATGACCTTGGAATTTTGGACAGTAAGTGGCGCGCCCAGCCCGTGGCGCGCAGCACTTGGAATGGCTTTCAAGGGGCTGGATTATGACGTCCACATGCTCTCTGCCCAGCAGGAGGAGCATAAGTCGGATGCCTACCTCGTCATTAACGGCAGGGGCACGGTCCCGACCTTGAAGGAGGGTGACGTGACCCTTGGCCAATCCATCGCGATCTTGGCTTGGCTCGACAGGGAATATCCCGCGCCGCCCTTGTTCGGAAAGACCGCGCTGGAGGCAGGCATGATCTGGCAGCGCACAATGGAGATTTTCGACTATCTGCCGCGCGCAACCAGCGGTGTCCTGTCCCCGATCTTCTTCGAAGCCGCAGACAAGGCAACGGATGATCTAATTGCGGCCAGTAATACTTTGCGGTCCGAACTTGCCGGTCTGGCCAAAATCCTGATCGATGACTCTTTCCTATCAGGTGCCCGTCCGGGCGCAGCAGACGCCGTCGCTTTTCCCCATGTCCGTCTCATCCAACGGGCAATGGAGACGAAACCGCAGATCATGCAAGACCTCGGCTTGTCCGATCTGGCCGCGTTTTCTCCCGAGATCGCCGACTGGGTGCGACGGGTCGAGGCCCTGCCTAATGTCGCGCAAACCTTTCCGCCCCACTGGGCTGAAGCCACTTGAGGACCTCCAAGATGACCACGCAAAGCTACAAGAAATCCATCGAAGTCGCTGCAAGTCCCGCCACGGCCTTCGAGGCGGTGACCCGAGGGGTCGAGCATTGGTGGACATGTCCAGACCAACCTTTGGTCCGTTTGGGCGATCGCGCGAAGTTCACATTTCCTCCGGGCGTGTCTTACTGGACATTCGAGCTGACCGGAATGGATGAGCCATCGCAGGTCGAGTGGACCTGCGTCGACGCCCTGCATATTCACGAAGGTCAGCCAAAAGAGATCGAGGCGGAGTGGCTCGACACCAAGGTCTTGTGGGACATCCGCGGGCACGTCGACGGCACGCAGATCAAGTTACAACATGCAGGCCTTACTCCACAACTGCTCTGCTACGACATTTGCGAAGCAGGTTGGGACCTGTTCTTTCTCGGCAGCCTTAAGCGATATCTGGATACCGGAATAGGCTCTCCACACAAAGGATGAATGCGGAATCTGCCGTGCCAGGCAAACCGATTTCCGGCCCTGAGCTGCCGATGACCGGTAGGTCAAGACTCTGCGGTCGCAGCCCACATAGCCGCCATTCGCCGTATTCGCGAAGTTTAGAAACTATCGAACCTACAGTCTGCGAGACGAAACCGCCTTTTGGGTCCGGCGCAGCAGTTACCACTTCGGGTACATCTCAAAAGCGGTAGGCAACACCATTGGCGATGGTACTGTTTCGCTGTGAGCTTCCGGCATTGCTACTTCGGGCAAAACGATACCGTTTCAAGAAGGCGGTCCGTTTGAGATCGCCTTCCCTAATCTCTTCACGCCGTCTGCAGCTGGTTGGCCCAAAGCAAAGCGAACAGCAACAGCGCAGCGGACACCGCACAAGCCGCTGTGCGAACCGAATTCCAGAAGGTCCAGCGGGGTAGATAGGTGCCTTCCCAATAGGCCCGTGTTGCGTCAATCTGGGCATCCATCCCGGCCAAAGCGTCGTTCATCGGGACGTTGAAAAAGACGGTCACACCAAAACATCCGACAAAATAGATGACCCCAGCGAGCAGCATCAGCGTGCCTGGCTGACCGCCCAGAACCCAACCGCCGTAGCCCGCGATGAAGAGGGACACAGGCGCGAGGCCGATGAATAGGACCATGAATATCCAGCGGAACACCTCTCGGTTGATGGATTGCATGACTTCAACGCCTCCGGCACCGCCGGTGAGGGCGAGCGACCGCATCACGAAATCGGAAAAGGCCAGAAAGACGCCGCCGACGAGGGCATAGGCGAGAATGGCGAATTGGGTCAGGAAAAAAATCGTGGTGGACATGTCTTTTGCTCCTCTTTTTCAGAGGAGGCAGGTGGCCTGCGCCACCCACCTCCCGGTGTGTGTGGGTTAGGCGGCGCTTGGCCAAGCGCCGGCAGTCATGGCGGTTTGGGCGAATTCCGCGAAGTCGCGGGGTTTGCGACCCAGGGCCCGTTCAACCCCGTCCGCTATATGGGCGTTGCGCCCGTCCAGCGTTTCGCGGGCAATCGTGGTGAAGACGTCGGCGACAAATGTGTCGCCAGAGGCCGCGACATTGGCGTGGAAGTCCTCAAACGTGATCGGCAGATGCTGGATGGGGCGGCCCAATGTTGCGGTCAGGACATCGGCCATCTCCGCGAAGGTCATCAGGCGTGGACCGGTGACCTCGTAACGTTCGCCTAGGTGCCCGTCTTCGGTCAGCGCCGCGACAACCACGTCTGCGATATCGTCAATGTCGATGATCGGCTCTGCGATATCGCCGCCGGGCATGGGAAGGACGCCGCCCAGAATTGGGTCGCGCAGGTAACCTTCGGAGAAATTCTGTGCAAACCATGCAGACCGCACGATCGTAAAGCCGAGGCCAGAGTTGCGGATCACATCTTCCCCCATGCTAGCGAAGTGTTCACCCCGGCCTGACAGAAGCACGATGTGCTGCAGGCCGGTGTCGAGGGCGACCTTCGCGAAAGCCTCCAGCTTTTCGATGGCGCCGGGGAAGGCCAGGTCGGGGAAATAGGTGACATAGGCCTTGGAGACACCAGTCAGGATTGGGCCCCAGGTGCTTTGATCTTCCCAATCAAATGGGGTGTCGGACCGCCGTGCGCCGCGCCGGACGGACGCACCTTTGGCTTCGAGTTTTGTTGCGACCCGTGATCCGGTTTTGCCCGTTGCGCCGATGACGAGGATATGTTCGTTTGACATAGTTTTCTCCTGTGGTGAGCCGTGGGCCCACCCTGTTTGTGTGGTTCAAGACGTGTTGTTGTGGTGGCTGCGGCTTTTAGAGAAACAAGGCCGCCGCCCATCCCATCGCGATCAAACAAAACAGCGATGTGAAGTAGATCAGGTAGAATTGAATTTGCATGCCCCGGTGCGGATACCTGCTACGGGACGCATAGGGAGAGCGATGCATGGCTACGCACTCTCACGGACTTGGCCGACGAGGATCGACCAATCCATGCCCAAAGCACCGTAAACCTCGCCGGCCTGATTGCTGGCGTTATCTGCCAGGATTTCAATCATCAGGCTCGCACCATCGGCCACCACAACACCGGCTTGGGTAAGCCGGACCAAAGCGGTCTCACGCTTGGTCATGTTGAAGGTGCCGCTGGCATCGACGGCGACGTAGGCTTCGAACCCTTCGCGGACGGCGCGCATTGCGGGGAAAGCTGCGCAGACCTCTAGGGATAGGCCCGCGAAGATCAGTTTGGTGCGGCCTGTGGCCCGAATGGCCTCTTCCACCCTTGGATCGTCCCAGGCGTTGACGGTCGTCCGGTCGATAAACGTTTGGTCGGGCAGAGCCTCCTTAAGTTCCGGAATCGCAGGACCCCAGAGCGTTTCAGAGGAGGTTGTGGTTGTTACGATCGGCAGGCCGAGTGCTTTGGCAGATTTCGCCAGACCGACGATGTTGTGCTTCAATTCCGCGATTGTATAGTCGCGCACGCCGGTCATCAGACCGACCTGATTGTCAACAAGCACCAAGGCGGCATTGTCGCGTGTCAGTGGGGTTGGATTATAGGCATTGGTCATTGAATTCTCCTTTTTGGGTTGGGGGCTTTAGTCAATTGATCCAAGCCGACCTTCGCGATAGGCGGCTTCGACTGCGTCAAGCTCTGCCGCGTTGCCCATGGCGTACGGGCCCCGTTGAACAAATGCCTGGCGTAGGGGGTGACCTCGAAACAGGATGACATGTGCCCCGCGTTCGGAGGAAAAAGAGATGTCGGTGGCCCCGGCAAAGGCGATGGCTTTGCCCGGTTGCAGTTCTGTTGCGCCCGCATTCCAGGTGACGCTGGATGTCCCTTTGATGGGAAGGATCCAGGCGTGTTCATCAGGGGTGCCGTGGTGGGTGAAAGTCCCATCGGACTGAAGGGAGATATCTAGCAGCGTAAGCGAAAGGTCCGGTACGGCCAGACCTGCGATCCCATGACTTTGACCAAGGATCAGCCGCGCCGTACTGCAGTCACCCGTCAGTTTCGGGATGCCCTGCGCCTTCAGGTGAAAGGCAGACGGCGCATCATGCCGGTGATCGGTGGGTAAATTGACGAAGACCTGCAGTGCGTGTGTGCGGGCGCCCGGGCGGGGCGCCTCGTTATGAATCGCGCCCTTTGCGGCTTTGAACCAGTAGAGATCGCCCGGTGCCAGATCTAGGTCATTACCGACAGAGTCGCGATTGTGGAACGCGCCGTCGCTGTCTTCGAACACAACCGTCACAGCAGATAGGCCAGCGTGGGCATGGGTGCCGAAGGTCGGCTTCGTCATGACGAAGTGATCGACCATGATCAGGGGATCCATCAGGCCGCCGAAGTCCGTATGTTGGTAGCTTTGGGCCGCAAACCCGTCACCAATAGTTATCTTACGGCCGTCGCTTTGGGCGTGGGTTTCGCAAGGGACGCCTGCGAGCTTATCAATCAGTTGCGTGGTCATGTCATACTCTCGCTTTTGTTGCATTGAGAATATGAGAGAGACGATGAGCCGAAAATCGGGTAAAATCAGAACCAATCGTTCTACTGGTAGGACAATAAGAGGTGCGCTGTGGATCTCAATGACGCGTTCTATTTCGTCCAGGTGGTTGAAAAAGGTGGCTTTTCAGCGGCAGCGCGGTTTCTGAACATCCCGAAGTCGCGTTTGAGCCGCCGGGTGAAGCAACTGGAAGATGACCTCGGCGTGCGTCTGTTGCAGCGGTCATCTCGCGTCGTCACCGCAACGGAGGTAGGTGAGGAGTATTATCGGCACGCGCAAGAGGCGCTTGCACGGTTTGAAATGGCGGAAACAGCAGTCCGTCGAAAAACCAACGCCGTTGCGGGAACGGTGACGGTATCTTGCTCTGTAGGGATGGCGCAGTTTGGCCTCGATCAGATCTTGCCGAAGTTTCTGCAAGACAATCCTAGGGTGACTGTGGTGCAAAGGGCCTCAAACCAAATGGAGGATCTGATCAAGAGCGGGATCGACGTCGCGATCCGCGGGCATATGGACACTCTCCCGGATTCAAGTCTGATCCAAGTAAGATTGGCGCGCGTCGAATGGCACCTGTTTGGGTCCTCCGACTACATTACCAGCCTAGGTTTGGTAATAGATCCAGCTGAACTGGCAAATCACCCTGCGATGGTCCTTGGCCGCCCTCGCGAGACGCATCAGTGGTTGCTGAAAGATGAAGGTGGGCAAACTGCCTCTGTGCCTTGCACCGTCCGGTTCGCGAGCGACGATATGTCAACACTCAAGAACGCGGCGTCGGCGTCGTTGGGACTTGTCGCGCTGCCATCCTACGTTTGCCGGTCGGAAATCGAGGCAGGAACACTTGTGCGCGTTTTGCCGAATTGGACAGCGGGGCGCCCGCAAATTAGTCTGCTGATGCCAACACGGCGCGGCATGCTACCGGCGGTGGAGGCTTTCTTAGATTGCGTCAAGCAAGACCTACCTGCAGTCTTGGCTCGTTGACGCCATTGGATCGAACCAAGAATCATCACCGGCCCCTTCCTGCCGTTGGCCTCCCCTCCCCAATGCTGCGATTGCCCCCGAAAAGCCGCCATTCGCCGCGATGGGTAACGGTTTGGCCGGTTGAACTCACACAACGCGGGATTTTCCTGACTCTCGCTGCGGCTGCACCAATGCCGGCTTCTGACGATTCGGTCTGGTCTAGTTCGCTGAAATACGAGAGGCTTACTGTGGATACTGCGTGGAAAATTTCATGGACCTCAACACCCTCGCACTTTTTGCGCTGACGGAGTTCTTGCTCTCGCTTACGCCGGGTCCGGCAGTGCTGCTGGTAATTGGTTTATCCATGCGGCAAGGGTTTCGCATTGGCTTCATGGCCACGTTGGGAATCCTGTCCACGAACGCAGTATTCTTCACCCTTTCCGCACTGGGTATCGGGGCATTGATAGTTGCTAGCGCCACACTTTTCACCATCATCAAGTGGATAGGTGCAGCCTACCTTGTCTATCTGGGCGTGGGAATGGTCATGCCATTGGCGAAGCACCTTTGGCAAAGGCGATCTTTTGGTGAAGGTCTGGACCTATCAGAAGCAAGAGCCGCTGCACCAAAGGTCCCGCTAACTGCGGCCAAATCATTTTGGCAAGGGTTCGCCCTTCAAGCGTCGAACCCGAAGAACATCTTGTTTTTTGTTGCGATCCTCCCACAATTCATTTCTCCGGATGGAAATGTCGCTACTCAGATGGTCATTCTGGGCGTCGTCTCGGTTCTGTTGGAACTTCCAGTCCTCGTCTTCTACGGCTTTGCGTCCGCGTTGTCTGCGCGCCTCATGAAGGAGCGTGTCATTGAGTGGATCGAAGCGGTAGGCGGTGGCATTCTGATTGCGCTCGGCGGCGCATTAGCATCGTTGCAGCACCGCTCGGGCTAATGTCCACAGTTGCCATTCAGGCGTCATACAGCATCAGGCAGAATGGGCTCTTTTGAGACCTCGGATGCGGCGTGGCATCGACATGATCTGGGAGGCTCAGCGATGCAAGGACGGCCCATTCCGGACTTCGAACCGGCATTCAAGATGCTGCGTTCGCAGCCCACTTTGCGGTCGTTCGCTGCAAGCGCATAGTTTGACTGCTAACGAACACACACATCGCGGAATGTTTGCCACTGGCCGATGAACCGCCTTTGTTGCTAACTTGCCCTTATTCTTTCAGGCAGGGTGTTCGATTGTTCTCGCGTTTCCTCAGTGTGTTTACGGGTGTATTTCTTCACGCAAACATCGCACGCCTGACAACGATTCTGCTTTTCGTGTTCTCTAGCGTATCCGCATTTGCTCAGGTACCCGATCCCGACCTTGATGCCATCGAAGAACATGTCCGTCGAACGCTTGAACGTGATCGCGTACCGGGCGCCGCCATCGCGATTGTCCGGCGGTCGCAGGTTCTGTTCTTGCAGGGTTTTGGTGAAGATGGGCGTGGTCGGCCCGTTCACGAAGACACGTGCTTTGTGATCGGATCAATGAGCAAGGCCTTCACTGCATTGGTTGCGACGCGTCTGATCGAAGCGGGACGCTTGGCGCTCGACAGTCCTGTCGGTGCAACACTGTCCGAACTGTCAGACATGGGCGGTTCCGTCTGGCACGACATTACTTTGCGTAAGTTGCTGACACACACGAGTGGTGTACCAACCCGAACGCCGGACTTGCCGCCGGATACATCGCTCGCACATCACGTTGAGGTTCTTGCGGATGTAGAATTGAATGACCCATCCGCGGCGCGCCATGCGTATTCGAGTGCCAATTATCTTCTCGCGGCACGCATGTTGGAAACGGTCAGCGGCACATCATTCGACATACTTTTGGCGGATCAGGTATTCACCCCGCTCGGCATCGAACAAAGTCGAGCGCGACACGAAGAATGTCGATCCGCGGGCCACCAATATTGGCTCGTCTGGCCCAGGCCTGTTGATCACCCACTCGAACCCGGGCGTCTGGCCACGGCGGGGATAACTGTAAGTGTCTCGGATATGGCGAAGTTTCTCCAGTTCCAGTTGGGTGATGGAACGTGGGGCGAGGAGACAGTCCTCAGCGCAGCAGGTCTTGCTGAGATGCACGACGGGACGGCCCAGGGCGACGGCTTCACCTACGGGTTGGGTTGGCGAAACGCAGATCTGGCCGGAGTTCGAACGGTCCAGCATGGCGGCGTCCTGCCCGGCTTTCGGGGAAAGATGATCCTTCTTCCCGAGCAGGACGCAGCTGTCGTGGTGCTGACAAACGCGTCCTCGGTGTTACCACTGCCGATCCAACCAACCAGCCATCGGCTCGCCAACGATATTGCCCTTCACTTGGCCGGAGGGCCTCTCGGACTACCAAAGCTCGGTTATCGGACCTGGCTGATATTGTTCTGGAGCGGGTTGGGTCTTGTGTTACTCCACCAGTCAGTCACCTTTGTGCGCATTGTGATGGGGCGGGACCCAGCGCGCCATCCGCTTCGAAGTGCAGCCGCCGATATTGTAATGGTGCTCGCGGTCGTTCTTGCTTTGCCTTGGGCTATCGGTCTTTCGCTTCGAAGCATCGTGGTCCAGACGCCGGATCTCACCTTATGGTTGGCGGCAATGTCCACAATGGCGGTCTGCGCCGCCATCATCCGAGTGTTTCGCGCGTGGGCGGACTCGCCACGGGCTCCAGCCTCTCCAGACACATAAACAGCAAAAACCTTCATCGGATCAGAAAAAGGCAATGCAGAGTTACCGTCCTTCGAACTTTGTCATCAGGCTTCGAACACGCGACCGGACTGACGCAGCTTCATCCTCCGACATCCGGTCAAGCAGAGCCCACCTGTCCGAGTGCTTGTCGCACAGTCGACACAGAGCATCGGTGGCCCAAGCGCGGACGAAGGGGCGCGGCGCGTCTAGCAAGGGGTTCAACCATTGCTTCAAAATAGGCTCGACCTTTTGCGGTACTGACATATGGACCAAGGATTGACAAATGTGCAGCTGCGCTTGCCACGCCGTCACCTCGTCAAGCCTAGTTACCAGTCTTTCGACGTCATGTGGCATGAAGTTGTGGCCTTTCTCCACCATGGCCTTGATGATCCAAGTTGCGCCTTCGGACACGACCACTTCTTCATCTGGCACAAGATCGGCCAAACTCGAAAGAAACCATGGCTGGCCCTCATGTCGAGCGGCGATCTCTGAAAGGATCGATGGGTTTCTCCCGTCATAGTCAGTGAGTTCGTTGCGCAAATCATCGATAGTCGCCATCGACACCTTGAATCCTTTCTCAACTGTATCGCGAACAACCCACCATTTTCGCGCATCAAGAGAATTGATGCGTGGGCGTTTGATTGCCTTTGAACCTGTGCAGCAAATCATGATTGTCGAGCTCATGTCGATCAAGTTTGTTTTTTGCACTTCGGAGCCATTCGTTCTTAGTACGGCATCGGAATAACTGGGCTCTTCGCGGTCTTCAGAGGCGGCGCAACCCCGCGCCAAGCAAGCTAACGTTTGGCAGTTTGGGAACGGCCCAAAGGAGACATCCACCCGGGATGTCGGATGCTGCGGTGCGGCCCGTCAGATCTGCCATTCGCTGCTGCGCGAAACCGGGAACCGCTCGAACTCACAATCGGACTTTTGATGCCGTTGGGTCTTTGACGATGGATGTCCGCTTCGAAGGTTAGGGATTAGCATTGTCAACGCGGATCTGTTTCGGTTCTCTACTTTATGCTCAGACACTCTGCTAAAAGGTCAAACACCAGTCGAATTCTGAGATTGGTCTTCAATTCGCGATGTGCGACGAGCCAGGTTTCTATCTCTATCGGTTCAAAGTCAGGATAGGGGTTCTCAAGTTCTGGATAGGCCGCACCCACATCGATCGGCAAAATTCCGATGCCCAGCCCTTTGCGCATCAGTTCCAGGGCCATGGTCACACTAGCGGTGGAGTAGTTAAAATTCGCCACGGTCAGGTTAAGACCGCGCGACGTCATCATCCCCAGCATGTGCTCGGGGTACTCAGCCCCCACGAATTGCAGCTTTGCGATGTCGGCCGGATGAGACGGGCGACCGACCGCATCGAGATATTCTGAGGATGCAAAAAGATGTGCGGTCGTGTCCTTCAGGCGTTTGGCAAACAGGTTTTCGTCCTGCGGACGGGCATGCCGGATCGCGATATCCGCCTCACGCCGTCGCAGGTCGCTTATCTCATTGGACGCGATAATTTCGATTTGAAGATCTGGCGCCCGGGCCTGGAGTTTCTTGAGGATTTCTGGAAGGTAAAATGTTGCCATTCCATTCGTGCATGCAATAGCGACATGCCCCGTGACCGCTTCGGATTGCCCTGTGGCCGCGATAGATGCGCGGTTTGCGGCATCACCCATGCTTCGGAAATGCTCAAGCAACTGCGTCCCGGCTTGGGTCAGCAACAGCGCGCGTGAGGTCCTTTCGAACAGTGTCACACCAAGCGTTTCTTCGAGACCAGCAACCTGTCGGCTTAGGGTGGGTTGAGTAAGCCCAAGTGCCCGCGCAGCTGCAGAAAGCGACCCTTCTTCGGCCGTGGCAAGAAATGCCCGCGCTTGATTCCAGTCAAAAGCTGATCTTTGCCACTCCATAATCTGCGCATACCAGAACTACGGATATATGCAATTTTGTTGCGCCTTAGTGGCAGCTAGAAGGCTGTGAGCAATCCACATTACGCAAGGAAGTTGGTCCCAATGCATATCCGCAGGCAATCGGTCGACGCGTTGATTGATCCCTCAAGTCAGCAGACAATCCCCATGTCCAACTATCGGTTTGGCTCGTGGCAGGTTGTGATCAGCCGACGACCGAGGGCCAAAGGGGACCTGGCCAGACGCTACGATGACGCCTCTCGCAATTGGCAGCGCATAACACGGCGGTACGGGCTTACGGCCGCATACCGAAGATCTCTGGCGGCATCCGGCGTGGGGGCTGCGCTTGGACAAATTGGATCGCGGGCGGAGGTGTTGGATTGCGGTATCGGGAGTGGTGCACTTGCGATTGCACTAAGCAGCATTCTTGTCGCCCCCCTAATGTCCATGGCATTGATCTGTCACCTGAGATGCTGGCGCGTGCAGCTGTTGAGATGCGGCAGGCCGGCCTGATGCCAGAACTGAGGCAAGCCGATATTCTTTCGATGCCATTTGCCGACGCGTCCTTTGACGTGGTGATGGCCGCTCACGTGATCGAGCATCTTCCGGAACCCCAACTTGCGCTGAGAGAGATGATGCGTGTGCTTAAACCGGGCGGTATGCTCTTTGTTTGCATGGTGCGGCGATCCTGCTTTGGTGCATTCATTCGGATGCGGTGGCGGACCTGGGCGATTTCGGAACGTCAAGGCATCGCTTGGCTTGGCGCATGTCATCTGGAAAACATCGGGTCCCAGCCCGTTAACCTCGGGCCCTTCGCAGGCCAAGCTAGCACCGCATTCTGGGCGCATCGCCCGGGCGGACCGGAGCACATTCCTGAGATCGATGCCGTAACAACAAATCGGGGGATCGAGTCATGAGGGGTCTTCAAAATTCTGAATGGGCGATCCTTGTCTTCATCATTGCCTATTCATTCATACCGACTTTTGGCGGCCTGTTCCGCGTGCTCGAACTAGCGGGCGGTCCTGCCATCATGCCCGCAAACCTGCGGGCCTCGGCAATGCCTCTCCCGATCATTCTGCACATTCTCAGCAGTTTTCTATTCCTTCTTCTAGGCGCACTCCAGTTCCTGCCGAGCATCAGGACAAAGCATCCGGCGGTCCACCGGATTTCTGGCCTAATTGTCGCGGTGGCAGGGTGCATTTCGGCGGGAAGTGGCGTATGGATGACGCACGTCTACGGCTTTCCGGTCAGCCTTCAGGGGCGTTTGCTTTATTGGGTGCGGATCACCCTCGGCTTGCTGATGATAGGTTTCATCGTCTGGGCCATTCTTGCCATTCGGTCACGCAATCTCGTTCGGCATAGAGCCCTTATGCTGCGCGCCTACGCAATCGGCCAAGGCGCGTCGACGCAGACGTTCATCGGCATTGGATGGATAATCCTCTATGGAACAGAAGCAACAGGACCACTGCGGGACGTGCAAATGGTGTCTGCCTGGGTAATTAATTTGCTGATCGCCGAAGCTTTGATCTGGACTATCTTTGTACCAAAGCGCCGGTTGGCGGCCCACGCCTTTCAAAAGAAGCCACTCAGAGTAGGACATTAAAGTGATCGGCTATATGACGATAGGGACCAATGATCTGGACCGGGCAATCGCATTCTATGACGCGTTGTTGGCAACAATTGGAATTCAGAGACTTTGGCAGCACGGGGGCATGGCAGCATGGGGCCCGTCGCGGGCCGAAACCGCACTGTGCCTGGCACGCCCTTTTGACGGGTTGAAGGCAAGCATCGGAAACGGCGTCATGGTCGCACTCAAGGTCGACTGCGCCAAGCAGGTCGATGCCCTTCATGCCAAAGGCATCGCACTTGGTGGCAAGAACGAAGGCGACCCGGGACCACGCGATGAACACGGCGCATATGTTGGATATTTTCGCGATTTAGATGGGAACAAGTTGAACGCCTACGTCCCTGCAGCGATCCAACCTTGTTGAGTGAGTTGGAAGTGAGAGACCTACCTGCTATCGATTTTGTTCGGTTAACCGAAGTCTCGCTGGAGGACATCGTTTCGCACATGAATGACCCCCGAGTGGCAGAACACATGCCGCTCTTGACGTCGGAATGGACGCACAAAGACGCCAAAGACTTCGTAACCAAGAAAGAAGAAACCTGGCAACGTGATGGACTGGGGCATTGGGCCATCCTAAGTGACGGAGTTTATGTCGGCTGGGGAGGTTTTCAAAAAGAAGGCCAGGATTGGGATTTTGGCCTCGTTCTCAAGCCGGACAATTTTGGTCTGGGGATGTCAATATTTCGAAAGGCCTTTGAGTTCGCGGAGGCAGACAAGCGCATCGATTTCATCACGTTTCTACTTCCTTTTTCCCGCAAGAACTTGGGTGTGATGTCCCGCGTCGGGGCAGAATTCATCGGCAATACTGAACAAGACGGTGAAGCATTTAAGAGGTATCGACTTGATACAATTTGACGGCCCATTTCAGTTACGTGCGCAATGCAAAAGCCCCAGCAGACTTGGGCCGCTGTGTAAGAACTGCTGCAATAAGAGCTCCAACTGAATTCGGGCAACCGCAGCATCACTCCGGAACGCCCGTCCCGCTTAACAGAGGGCGGCCCGAAGCTGCCCTTTATCATCCGGTCTAGCGCTGCGGTGCTGCTTTCGCGTTGCGGACATTTGCTTTCACTGAATCAATGTCAGGGCCAACTTTTGACAAGTTCGACGTCTATCGAATGTTGATATTGAGAATATTGATTGGAAGAAGCTTGGTATCTTCAATTGCTCTTTTTGTTGATGGAGACAACATCAGCCCTTGTTATGGCGAAGAGATAATGACCTTCGCGCAGCAATTGGGACGTTTGGATGTGTCCCGCGTGTACGGTGGCGCACATCCGGCCTCAGATTGGATGGCAGCTGCGGGTTTTCGCTTTATCCACGCAGGGCGAGGAAAGAATGGTGCGGATATTTTGCTTACCATCGACGCTATCGAAGCGTGTCAACTCAGTGAGATTCGGACGTTCGTCATAGCAACATCTGACGGGGACTTTTCCCATCTCGCTTATCGACTTCGTGAGCGCGGGGTTGAGGTGTATGGTCTTGGCGAAGACAAGGCGCCAATCTCGTTCCGTGCGGCTTGTACCGGATTCTCGACCTTGTCCTCTAAACTTAATGTCATGCCACCGAAGACAATCATTCAGCGAGGGGATAGCCCATCCAAGCTGGACGAAAAAATCCGTGCAATGATCGCCAGTCACAGCAAAAATGGACAAGGTATGCGAATTTCGGAGCTGGCACCTAAAATGCACTCTTCGCATGGTGTGAAGATTAGTTCATATCCCGAACGGACTTGGCGCGCCTATCTTACGAAGCGTCCAGATCTCTACCAGCTTGACCCACGCGGACCAGAGGCGAAGGTTAAGTTTATGCCTCAAGGTTTTGGCAACTGAGCGGACGGCCCTTTGCTGCCGTTCACTTCACGGTCACAATGCTGCGGTCGCCGCCCGCTTTCCCGACATTCGCTGCATGTGCGAAATCCAAGACTGCTCGAAGTCACAGTCGCGGACTTTGCGGTCGTTCGCGCTTTGAATGCAATTGCTCGTCATCCGAGAGCGTTCTAGGTTAATGGCGACCGATCAACACCAAAATTCGGACCACAAAATGCCCTACACGCTCGAAGTTCTTGACCAGTTCACCAACAGGGCGGAAATCGAAGCGTTGCTTCGTGAGTATCTCGACTGGGCCGTCCCGCTCTTCAATCAGCAAAACAACCTTGATGTCGATGTCAACGTGGCGCTCGCAGGCGCGTTTTCTGACCTTGCAATGTTTTTGCCGCCGGACGGATGCACGGTCTTGGCCCGAGATGCATTGGGAGTAGCAAACGCAGTTGGCTTTTCTCAGAAAATCCGCCCTGGAGCCGTCGAAGTCAAACGTCTCTTTGTACGTCCGGCCGCGCGCGGTGAAGGTCTTGGGCAAAGACTGATACTGAAACTGGTCGATGAAGCGCGCAAGGCCGGGCATTCTGAGATGTATCTCGACACTGCCGATTTCATGTCTTCTGCTCATACGCTCTATCGGTCGTTGGGCTTCCGCGAAATAGACGGGTATCCAGAAGCGGAGCATCAAAGGGACGTGTCTCCACACGTGATTTACATGGTTCTGGCACTCGATTGAGAAGTGTTTAAGATAAACCTTTTTCGATCCGTTTTGGGCTTATTTTGTTGAAAAACTCTTCCTTGCTCGACGGATGAACTCCTGATTCAATTCCCATATTGATTGGGGGATTTGGCGATGTTGGGACCGAGACAGGAAGCGCAGGCAGCACTGTTTTATGAGTTCTCCCTAGAGGACCACGTGCCACAAGGTCACTTACTGCGGTCAATTGATCGGTTTGTCGATCTTGGCAGCATCCGGACATACCTCGCCGACTTTTATAGCCACACAGGCCGTCCTTCGATTGACCCTGAGCTGCTGATCCGCATGCTACTAGTGGGGTATTGCTTCGGCATCAGATCCGAGCGGCGGCTCTGTGAAGAGGTCCATTTGAACTTGGCGTATCGCTGGTTTTGCCGTCTCGATCTGTCTGATCCCATCCCCAACCATTCCACGTTCTCCAAGAACAGGCACGGGCGCTTCCGCGAGAGCGAACTGCTGCGCCATTTATTCGAGACCAATGTAACGCGATGCATCGCGGAAGGCCTTGTCAGCGGCCAGCGGATGGCGATTGATGCCAGCTTGATCGAAGCGGATGCAAACCGGCAGTTCTCGGCACCAAAGGAAGAATGGGATACTAAGCGCATCGATGTGGATGCGGCCCCACGTGCTGTTCGCGAGTATCTCGACACCTTGGATGAGGCGGCGTTTGGTGCTGCGAGCGAGGTCCAGCCAAAGTTCACATCCTTCTCTGATCCAGCGAGCCAGTGGACAGCGGTCCGCAAAGGCCCAGCATTCTTTGCATATTCTGACAACTACCTCATCGATACCGATCATGGTGTCATCGTTGATGTTGAAGGCACCAAAGAGTGAACTTTCGCTCCGCAAATTCGGCACTATATTTCTTATTATCATTACTATGAGCTTCATCGAAGCATCGCGAAGTGCGTACAACAACGCAACATTTCTTTCATCAAGCTTTGCCGAAGAAACGACATAGCTTAATGTGATCGCTTGGGTCACTCTTCCACAGGAAACGATAAAATACCTGTGAAGGTTAGACATGGCATCAGAAACGTTGCCAATTTTCCAAACAGCAGTCTGCTACGGAACAAGGTCTGTCAGGCTTGATACTATGGCTGCCGGTCTTGCCTGAAACCGCAGGAACTTCTGTACTAGGCGGCCCTTGCGATCGAGCAGGTAGACCTCGATCTGGTGATCGTTCACCTGTCCGCTGGCAAAATTCACACCGAGACGGAAGGCCGACGCAATTTTCGGGAAGTCGGTCGGGATCCTGAAAAACCTGTAGTTTTTTCCGAAACGGATGCCTTTTGACAGGCCATACTGGCGCAACATCTCCGGTGTGTCGCGCGTGGAATCGTAGGTAATGGCGGCCACGCGCACCTGATCGCCCAGGTATTGTTTGACCAAGCTGCGATGGGTTCTGTCGAGATTGTAGATTGTCTGAACACATTTTTTTGGGTTCATGCACGTCGTATAAAAGAATGCGATCAAACTTGGAGCGCCAGTGAAATACTGTTCCCACGTCAAGTCCCGGCCGTCCTGATCCTGCAACTCAACCGCGCTAAGATCCATGAGATCGGCCGATGTCATGGGTGTTTCAAAGTTGAGTGGTCCGGAATGGGAGCAGCAGGAAGTCCGCGCTGCGGCAAGCGCATCGATACAGCGTCTGATCGCAGCGCGATTTTCCGGGTGAAACTGGCCAGGCGTGTCCGAGAGAAGCTTTTTCAGTCTTGGGACAACATGCCTGGCATCCGGGCCCATTGCCTCCAACCGGTGAAGGATTTCGCCAAGCGCGGTTGAGTAGCACAAGAGTGGCCAAAACAGCTGGTAGCTGTCGAAACAGATAGGCTGATCGTTTCGCCAGATGTTGTAGATCGCGTTGACGAGATGATCGGCCCAAACGGGCGAAAGGGTCGCAGAACCATTCAGTGCGCGGGCTGCGGCAGCAGTCAAGTTTGCGTCGATGGATGTCTCAAGGACTTCGGCCACGAAAGGTGCAGCACTCTGCGGCATCCCGGCATCGTGAAACGCGGCGATGACATAGGCCCGCAGCCTGGCGACAGTGGCAGCAGGTTGCTCGCGATAGATCGGATGATCGACCGTAAGATACTCTACTAGATCAACACTGACGCATTGACCCTGCTTGACCCGATCTACGAAAGACACAAGCGCCTGTGCGGCGGTCTCACCGGAGTGAGCCGATTGCCGGGCTCCCAAAACATGCTGATCGTCCATGCCGCTAATGGTCCAAGTCGATGACCTTCGATCGCTTCACAAGGTCCGCAGCTTTTTTGAACGATTGGCTTCCTTCATCAGCCATCGTTTCGATCATGCCGATAAGCGCGTCGACATCGTCAGTGGCTTGCTCGGGTTGGATGCTTGCCGCACCGCGGGCAAGATAGGGTGCGATTTCGCTGTCCGAGCCTTCCTCCTCCAATACACGCCGGGCGATTCTTGCGAAGGCGCCCGGATCGACCTTGTTCACAAGATCAGGAACCAATGCGCGGGCTGCGATCGGTTTCTCCGAATCCTCAAGCAAGGCGAACAGCGCGTCGGTAGTTTCCGCATCTGCGGGTAAATGGCGAACGGCTTCGACAAGGCTGGCATTGTCCGGCGGGTTCTGGACGACGTTCAACAACAGCTGCTTGTCGATGCCTTTTTCATGGACGGACAACATCGCGATGGCCTGGGATGTGGACACCGATTTTTTCGCTTCAGGCGGCGATGCCTCAAGCTCATCGCGCAGATGCTCGATAGCGACCCCATCGCCGGTGAGCGCGAGGTAAGAAAGAGCCTGCCGGCGCACCTCCGGGTTCTCTGAATTCATCAATCCGCGAAGGGCATTTGTGATTTCGGCAGAATGCTTGGACAGGAGCTTGGAGAAATTGCTAATGATCTTCAGATCATTGAGCGCATTGATTAAGTCTTCTGCTTCTGTGTCGGGGTTTGAAAGGCGCGCGATCAGATCCTTGACCCGATCGTGACTAGTTGCCAGTTCGCGCAACCTTTCGGCCCCAGAACTGATATCTTCCTCTTTGCCCTGGGCGCTTTGCAGAAGCCCGGCTTTGTAGTCTGAGATCTCGGTCATGCGGCACCTCCTTTGGTCCTCAAGCAACCATCGTTCAGTTGGTCAAGGGCGGCGCGTGATTGTAGGGAACATCATCATAGCCAAAGCCCATATAGGAAGCTTGCAGCCTGTTATCATACGGATCGATTGCATCCCGAAGGGTTGGGCTGGCACCCGGGAAGCCAATACTGACATCGGCAGTGGTGAAGTTGTTTTGGCGCGTCCCCGGTGCAGGCAAACTGCCGGGTTCGGAATTGCTGCCATCCCAAGGCCATTGTGGGGCGTTGACGATCTCCCATGTGTCGGCGTCGCCCGGATTCTGATACGGATACGTCTGAGTGTCGGCGAAGTCGTCGCGGTCAAAGATTGCCTGCCAGACCGCCCAGAGCCGATCCACATTGCAATGCAACAGGAAGAAAAGCGGATCACGGGGAGCAACCGGCACGAAGTTGATCGGACCGTTGAAACTGACATGCGCTGCCCCGTGCGGCGTACTTTCCATCCGCGCGAAACCGGACGTAGCAGGACTTCCGAGATGGGCATTGGCCGGATTTGGCGAGCCGCCACCCAAAGCTAGGGTCGCGGGTTGGTCCAGCACCCCGAAGTCGCCACCCGGTTGGAGCAATCCGTTTGCGGGCTCCGTCATCGGATCGAAACGCGCGGTGCGGGGAATCCCCTGCGTGCTATTGATCTGCCACTGGGAGAGCGGGTTGTTGACTGCAAATCGTGCGAGCGGCGTATTCAGACCCCCTTGATCGAATCCCCCGCCTGGTGCCGTGATATCGCGGGGAATCTGATCCATCTCGCCCATGAAATCCTCCGTGAAGAGGTTGGGGGCCGGTTCGTCAAAACGCCAGTACGGCAGCGTCACCTCGGGGACGATCGACTGTAGCTGACGCTCAAGATCCAGCAAGTAGAGCCGGTGCCATGGGACAAAGTGAGAATCGCCATGTTCGGAATCGCTGGCACCATCAATATGCATTGCAACGAAATCGGTCACGTAGAGTCCGCGACCCGGTCCCGGGGTCGGCATCGTATCCAATGGGATGCCGTTTAGCTTCCCGATCGCAAACAGAAAGTCATCGCGCGCCTTATCGCTGAGGTCATTCGCGTTACGCCGCACACGGACCATTAGCTCAACCGATCCGGCAACAGACCCGCCGCCCACCCAGCTTGCCTCGACGGTGACGTCCTTGCCCTCTGCACTGGCCCCGAAGTGAGCCTCGCCAGGCTGAAACGCTCCGGCAATGAATATGTCGCGCGTCTCTCCCGAGCTCAGTGGCAATTCGATGACGTCTTGGGGGGGCGAGTCGCGGGCGTCCAGAAAAACAATCCTTGTCACCGAACCTGGCATGGACCTAGAACCAAGTCGCAAGGTTCCGCCCGGTTCGTCCGATGATACAGAAACTGTGAGCGGCACGGGAGTCCAGGCAAGGAAACCGCTGCTCGGAGAAGCAGACCCATACGGATTGAGAGAAACTACCATCTGAAATACCTAAAATTCAAAGACGTACTTGCAGGGAATAACGTATGGGTTTCATCATATACGAATTTCGCGATTCGGAACAGGTGGCCCATGAGGTGCCCTAGATTTGTAGACGCCTTACCCCTCGACAACATCTTCATCGAGCGACTGTGGCGATCCCTGAAGCAGTAAGCGATCTATCTCGAAGAGATCAATGACGGCATCCATGCACGGCGCGTCTTCAAAAACTGAATGACATTGTACAATACCGAGTGGCTACACTCGTCGCTTGAACGGCTAACCACGGACGACGCATATTGGGCAGGCTTGGAAAAGTAAAAATGCAGCGTACCTGTCCGAAAAGGTGGGACCACTTCATGTCGCTGACACCTCTGTCCTCATCCTGACAGCAGCCATTGAGGCCAGATGTGGAATTGGCGAATATTAGAATTTAGTAGCACAAGACCCTAAGTTGATTTTTTAGGCCGAATTTGCAATATTGCGGTACGCGAGACGTTGAGATCATTCAGTCAAAGCTAATTCTCGCACCCTACTTTTTGAGCTTTTTTATTTTGGGGAATAGATATGTCAGACAATCAGACCCATTTTTGTATGTGCCTTAGAAATAGGCCGGGACATCAACCAATTGAGGGTTCAGACAAGGCTGCTGTCTTGTTGGAAGCGCAATGGAATTCGGGGGATTCGATTTCTGTTCATTTCTTGGAGGGAAGCGCGGCGCTTCAAACGCGCGTCAAGGCAGCAGCCGAGAAATGGGTGGGCAGTGGCATGGCCAACCTTTCGTTCCGCTGGGTGAATGATGTGAACGCAGATATTCGAATTTCATTTGTCCAAGGTGACGGTTCCTGGTCATACCTTGGAACTGTCTGCAAACAGATTCCGTCTCCAGAAGCTACTATGAACTACGGATGGCTGACTGACTCCTCAAGCGATGATGAGGTGCACAGTGTGGTCTTGCACGAGTTCGGACACGCATTGGGTTTGATCCACGAACACCAAAACCCGTCCGGGGGAATTCAATGGAATGAAGCGGCAGTGGTTGCTGACTTAAGCGGACCGCCCAATAACTGGGATCTAACGACGATTAAACGAAACGTCCTTGACAAATACGCTCCCGGAGTCGTGAGTGGCACCAACGTCGATAGCAATTCTATCATGATGTATCCCATCCCAGCCTCATGGACAGACGGCACGTTCTCTGCGGGAAACAACGACGTCCTCTCCAGCCAAGACAAGGCATTTATCAAGAACGCCTACCCGTGAATTGCTAACCAAGCCTGTGCCGGCCATGAACACCGACGACTACGCCATTGTAATTGGTATCAATCGCTACCCTCGTTTGGGCCCCCCTTCTCCTGGGGGACCTCTCAATCTTGACGGACCTGTTGTGGATGCAACAGCAATGCGGGATTGGCTTATTGACCCTGCGAAAGGCGGCGTTCCGGAAGAGAATGTTGCGTTCGTGACCTCTGCCGCATTCCCCGATCCATTTGAAACGGTCAACGTCGGAGGCATTCAAAGGACAAAGGCAGAACCGACCGTTGATCACCTACGAGGATGCGTTGAATGGATACTCGAGCGGCACGTTCAATCCGGTAAACTACAACTCGGTCGCCGTCTTTACGTGTACTTTAGTGGACATGGATTCTGTGTTCGCGACTGCGATGGCGGTGTCTTCCTGGCCAACGCAACCCCGGACTTGGTCGAGCACTTTTATTCAAGCAGCTGGTTTGAAGGTTTGTACAACAAGGCTATTTTCTCCGAGTACGTGTTGTGGGTAGATGCCTGCTCAAGCCCGATCCCAATGAACCTCCAGCCAAGTGAAAGCACGTTGGCTGGACAGGTAAATAACTTGGACGATGGACGCCGTTTCGTGGCATTTTCGGCCAAGTTCCCTCGCAAATCCGTTGAGCGACGCATGCCAGATGACCAGATTCGCGGAGTCTTCTCATATGCTCTTCTAGAAGGCCTCAATGGTGCGGCGTTGGATGAACAGACAGGTCGACTGACCGGGGCAAATCTCAGAGACTACCTGAAAAATACGCTCAAAGAGTTTCTGCCGCAGCAAGACCAAAATAATCCCGATATTGGCGACGAGCCGGCGTTTGGGACAATCGATGACATTGAATTTGGACAGTTTGCTGCCAAGACTTTTCAAAGAAAGATTTCGTTTGAGCCGCGCCATAACGGGATGCGTGCCAGAATAAAGGACGGGCAAAGTACAGTTGTTCTGGAAACAGATGCTGGAGCGGATCTTTGGGTGGTAGATTTGATGCCCGGATTACATAAGGTTGAAGTAGAACCGGATACCGAACTGTTCCTCGAAATCAACGGAGAGAACTCGGATGAAATCAGGATCGCATGATCGCAACTGCCGACTTGTCGTTGAAAGTCACCAACGCGTGGTTCAGATCACCGTCATTGATAGTCGGTGGAGGACATGCGGAAGTTCAATCGGGCGAATGGAGTTGAGCCTGGCACAAGGTCTCTACAAGATCGAAGCCCGTTTGGGGAGAGACTTGTGGTCGAAGCATGTCGAGTTGCTTGAACCATCGCAGAAAGTAATCGTCCCGCCTATTCGAATGAAATCCGCAGTTCCGATCATGAATGGAACTAGGTCGCATGAAACCCATCTGGATTTGTTACAAAGCACAATCGCGATACCAACAAGAAAGTTTGGTGAGGGCTCAAGAATATTCATAATGTCGCGCAATTGGTCTGAGCTTGGCACAAGGGACCATGAAGCGCCTAAGTTTCGACTTGAACGTTGGCGAGGCGAAGTATTGCTAGAAAGTTCGCTTCAGGGAGCATCAGATCCTTCGGGAGACGCGGCTGAAGCGATATCTGTCCAGGTCAACCCTCGTACATACGTCGTCTCATTTGAGAGCCCAATTGGATGGATTAGCCAAGCAGTGCACGTGAGAAGGCAGTGGGAGTCTCAAGTGTTTATCTTGCGAGACTTCAGTGCTCAAGAAATTGGTAAGGAAAGCGAGAATGCGCGAGGCATTCCCACCACGAGCGTGGCCCAAGCTATGGTCGCCAAAAACGATGAGCTTAATGTAGAGGACTATGAATTGCTGGAGGTGGCCCAAGCTGCCATCGCAGACAACAAGGTAGCCTTGGGTCGCGAGATTCTCGACCGCATCGCATGGGGAAAGTACAGCGATCCCCTACTTGGAGTTTTGGCGGCACACATCTTGCTGATCGCCAAGTACTCACGGGAAAGCAACGCGCAAGAACTTCTTCCGTTCAAGCAGAAAGAATTCGAGGTGATCCTGCGAAACACAGCTAATCTCCTCGGCACGCGGCATCCGGACATTATTGCCTTGCGTACTGAAAGCGAAGAATGGCCGCTGGAGAATGAGGTGGTTACGTCTCCACCACTATTTGTGCGTAGCTGGCGTCTGCTCATGGAGCGAAGTCACTCTGGGCTTCCTGGTTTGTTGCCGGAACGACTTTGGAGTCGTGTTAGAGGAAGCATGAATATTGTACCTTACTTCAGCTGGACGCGTGCAAACAGCCCGTTTTCTCGACAAAGACGCGTAGGCGAAAAGAAATTGGCCAAAGTTGTGAGGCAAGCCGGCGCGATGTCGCAAACCGATACCAATGTAAGTGGATATACATCCGCCGAGAATACTGGGCGATCATTGGAAGCTAATATTTCCAAGCAACCCACCGTCGAAGATCTGGCAGCCTATGCGCGAATTGGACGTTCGGGCATACAGCAACTACTTTCTACTGCCAACACGGTACCAGAACTCAAGGCCCGCCTTGCGAGGCGAGTAAATCTGCCTTCATCTGTCTCGGACAAGCTTTTCGATGACGCTGAACTTGAGGCAGTTGTTAAACGTCGTGGCAAATGACTCGAGCAAATTGCCAACTGGTCGGTGGTCGCGTTCATCTTCCGATTGGTCTCAAACTAAGCCTGCAAAGAGGCTTCGTCGCGGATTGGAATCGAGACGATCAATTACCAGTGCGAAGCTACGGACGCATGCCATTTTTGACAGGCAATGCTGATGACGTATTCTTGGCGCCAGTCCGCGACGGTGAAGTCACATGGATCGGTCTGGAAAGTTCGGACCTCGATCACAGCATCGACCTAGAGATCTTCTTTCCGAAGTCCGCCTATTCGACATCAATATCTTGCCCGAAGCACATGGCTCTGACGGGAGCACCGGAGGTTGACAACTTTAGGCCGTTTAAAGATTCCGACGACATACTTCTTATGCGTCCAAAAAACTACCACCCAATCCTTGAGATAAAGTTCGTGCAGTTCCTTCGAGTTCGATCAAACCTCAACCTTACTGACATTCGCTCTCTAGATCGGTCCCACGGATACATACCCAAAGCGCTACCGTGAAAAAAAAGATCCACGAAACGCCGGAGCTATGCCGTCGTGCGCTAGGAGCCGCATCGCGAACCCTTGATTCGCTCGCAACTGGTCATCTAGCGCTCGGCAGGACGCCGCTATCGATAAGAGACTTTGTCTAGTGGGATATGATCCAAATTTCATAGACAGCTACGTTTTACCGCTCCCGACCCCCAGTGATCCGATGGTCGAAGTGTCGTATACCGGAAACGCCTTCATCCATCACTCGCGTTATTCACTTTTGTTCAGCAAGAAGCGCGGCTTCGCGTTTTGCACGGCCCACAATCTTGAAGGAAGTAGCTTGCCCGATGCGCAGTACACGGAAAGAAGCTTCCGCTTCGATCCACAGTCAACGGTTTGGGGTTTTTTCGCTCGATGGCGTGACAGCTCCAAACGGAAGATCAAATCGTATCTCCACCCGATTTAGATCATCGCCTGCAACGCGACAAACGCTGACACAGCTAGTCTTGTCAGGGAAAGCACTTGCTTTCGCCTTCGCTGCTGAAACGACAATAACAACCTGGGAACTGAGGGAAATCGCATACCTTCGGCCTTGGACACCTGGAGCATCGCCAATTTCTTTCTTCGGCTTGGACGAGAACTTGTTTTCGATGAGTATTGCGCGTTCCGCATATAGATCGAGCTCACCACCGCTCACCTCTGTTCCTTCGTCAACACCGATTTTCGATGCACGTAATGAGCGGGCCATAATTTTCTGCAGTTCTCTCTCGCTTGCAAGATCGCTGGTTACGTAGTCTCCCGTGAACCACTCGTCCACAAAAGCAAACAACCCCGAAAGTACTTTGCGCAATGCATGCATGTCTTCGGCGGTTAGACCACCATGCAAGCAGTCTTGCATCTTTATCGAGAGCTTCGTGGCCAAGTCTGGATCTGTTTTGAGCCAGCTGTTTGGAACACCGACATCATCTTCACGTACAGGCAACAGCGAGTGCCTCTTGGCCTTAAGAAGATCCGCTGCCCTTTGATCGATAATTCCGGCGGCAATGATTGGGGCAGTCCAACCGTCAGGAGCTGGATCGGCCTTGATATATCCGTCGGCTTCCTGCGCCATCACTACGCCAAACTTCTTTAAGAAGACCGTCTTTGCTGCCATTCCAATGATCGGCGCTACACTCTTCGGGCAGAAAACGTAACCAGTACGCTTTTGAAGATCGTATGCTTCGGCCCATTTTTGCGGGTTGAAGGAAAATTCTGGGACACGCAACGCACCGTTTGGATATCGTGCAAGAAGACGTATCCCTTCTGTCTTGCTCTCCGGAAGGTCGACTATCACATGTTCGGGTCCGATTTCAGCGAGAGCCATCGCAATTCTATTCAGCTCGCGATCATGTGGGCGCGACGCTGACAAAACTTCACAGAATTCGCTAGCGAGATCGTAGATTTCATTGCCCAGAGCGTATCGGCTTTCCAAAGTCTCGAGCGACTTGACGACCCGAAGCCAGCTTTCATTTTGGGTCGCTGACATCTCTTTCGCATCATACCCGTTCGGAGTGGCAATAAATCGCCCTCGAAAAGCATAAGCACGATGCAGAAGATCTCTCTCCAGAATTCGAGAAGCTAAGCTTGCAGCAGCCTCGCTCGTTGTTTCAATTTCGGAGTGTTGAACTTCTCGCGAAAAAATTCGCAGCATTGTTTCATCACCAACACCAAGAAAAATCTCTCTAAATGTGAAACGTTTCCCGCGGTCCCGTTCCGCCACTAGCATTAAACGTTGAGCCATCGCTTCAGCGGCTCGAACCTTGTGGTGATGATAGAGGCGATCGTAAAGAAAAGTGCGACCAATCAGCATCTGCTCGAATGAACCAAACCCAGAGGCTGCGATGCCCAACTGCAAGAACGTTCCTTCGTCGCTCTTAATTGCCCTGTCTCGTAGCTCACGCTCCGTTGGATGCAAATTCTCTTCGCGAACACGTAGGATTTCGAGTTTAGCGAGCAATCTTTGAGTATCAAATCCAATTTCCAAGCCGGCATGGTGAGCGTCGCGAGCCAAGTAGTCCATGCGATCTGCATCCAACTGGCTGCTAACAAGCGCTGAGAAGAAGCTCGCGCCGGGGCCCTCAACAGCTCCGACAATAGCTGCAACGATGCGCTCTTCTAACTTGCTGCCACTAAGTCGAATCTCGGACATTAGACTACTTTCAAGCAGCTTATGTAACGGTTCAGACAACACCATCATCACCGCAATCGCGACAGAACTGGAAGGAATCTTGTTTAGCGAGTAGAGATCAGAAAGGGCTTTGCGAACTATGGGCAGTTCAGATCGCCATCCTCCCTCTTCCTTTTTCGTGCCTTCAAGAGGAGACGAAACATCCAGAACAGGTTCAAGTGCGTGACTGAATGGCCCATGACCAACATCGTGAAACAACCCAGCCAAGCGAACAGCATAGCGATCTGCAGTATCAATTTTTCCAATCGGAGTGTTGGGGTTCTTAATATTCCACCGCTCAACTTGGCGACCTAGCGCACGTGTCGCCTCTTCCAGCGCACCAATCACACCAATGCTGTGCTCGAGGCGACCATGATTGGCACCCGGGAAAACCAACTGAGCCAATCCAAGCTGCCTTACGCTACGTAGTCGTTGGATGAACGGCGTGTCGAGCAGTGCCACTTCCCAAGGAAGCAACTCGATCGTGCCCCAAATGGGGTCGTTTACCTGTTTGGGTTGAAACTCTGTCAAATTTTCTGATGATAGCTTCTCATGAAGCCCTTCCAACCAAGGTTGGCACACAGAATCTATTTCTCGCGTAAGCGACTCAGCAATACCTCTGAGCGTTGATCGAACATTTGCGGCCATTGGAACTTCAGGCGACGGAGCGCTCCGTGAGTTCATCGTTTAGTTGGTCCTTGACCTGATGAACCCTCTCAAGCAACTGCCTACCAATATCCTTCGCTTGCGCACTTGATAGACCATTCGCAACAGCGATTTGTCTGGCACGTCCTTCGTCCAACGTCACAATAGACGACAAGTAGGTCGGATTGGGCTCAGATGTCAGCATTGCTTCTTGCGCAGCCAAGAGTATGTCCGGCAATTCAAAACAGCGCAGGCCAACGCCTGTTACACCAAAAGATAGACCGTTTTTAAGCGCTTCGGGCAGACTGTCTTGGCAATCCCTTAGCGCCCTATCCAAAATCCCGTGGGATGTCGGAATACGTTCATCATCTGTACTCAGTTTCCACAATGCGGTCAGAAGTTCTGCTTTGGTGTACCGACCAGACATTTGGCTCCCTTCCAATCAAGCTCTCACCCCAAAATATTGGGGGTGGTGCAACTCACACTAACAACACTTACATCTGGCCTCAAGTCCATTTATAAACGGCATTGTTGACGACTCTGCTAAGTGGGCCTACCGATGCGATATCAAACCAGACAAGTGCTAGACCTTGCCGGCATTACGGGAGACACCTTAAGGCATTGGAAAAAACAACTTCCTCCTATCGCGAAAGTGGATGGAAGATCACTTCAGTACACTCCATCTCAACTTGTTTGCGTCTGTGCCATAGCTTCGGCGGTCTCTGGCCTAGGCATACCGATTTCTAGGTTTTCCGCAGAGGCCGAGACGCTCTTTGATACCATCGAACGATATACAACGGAACGTCGACAGAACTTGTCGCTTCTGGTCACCCCATCCAAAATCACTTTCGTGCGTGACGCCGACCAGATCGAAGAGGCGACATGTGTCCTGGTGCGGCTCGACCCAATCTGGGAGAGGATTCAGAACGCACTTCTTGAGGCTGACCCACAGGACGTCACGCAAACTGCTCTACCATTCGACAATGCGAGGTAACTGAACGTTCAACAACAAGACTAGCGGTACGCCACGCAATCACGCAGCATCCAAAAACCTAATCATCGCTGCATACTCGCTATCTGCTTTTCGAAGACTCACCAACATCTCCTCAACACTGGAACGTGATGGAGCCCCGGCGGGCAAGTCATTGAGCGCCTTCCGGAATAAGTCGTAGAACTCGAACCTCTTATACCGTCTCCGTTTCAACTGAGGCCTATTGATCCCATAAATCCTTTCACACGCATCGACGATCTGATCTGAGTTCGGGAATGCGTTGTTTGGCACTACTTCGACTTCGCCCGCTCCCTCAAAAACTTCCCAAGCAAACATTGGTTCAGGATCATCGATGTAAGGGTTGGGAATTAAGGGGCCTTCGGCGCGATGTAATTCTTCAAAAATCACTACAGCTTCTTCATCGAGCGGATCAGGAATAAGGACTTCAGCCAACTCTTTCAACTCTTCGTCAGTCGAAGTAGCTAGGACTGCGGGTGGCGGGATAGCCGGACCCAGAAACTCAAATTTTGCTCCTTTGAAACGCTGATTGCAAATCGCACAAGAAGCCAAGTAATTGTCATAGACGTAAGCCAGCCACCAATAGACTGACTTTGGTCTATAGTGCTCGACATCGCCATAGGACACTGTCGTTATGTCGGACTCGCAATAGGCGCATTTGTTGTGCGTCTCGATTAAGAGTTGATCCTTCGTCACCGACCACTTTGACTCAATATCATGCTTGATAGGCTCTCCTGCCTTAAGTTGGCTGCGCGCATGCTTCAACATTGCAACCAAACGATTGCGAGGCGTCCGGCCGCGGAAAGAGGACGGGATTGCAGTCTTCGTTCTTACTCGCTCAAGCTTAATCATGCATTCTATTCGCGCTGAGAGGCCAAAATCTTTTTCATTAGAATCTGTTGTTCTGCGTTGAGAGACACGGCTGCGTCTTCGTCCAACGGACGCGATCCCAAAACTTCTGATAACGCCTTTAAGCGTTCCTCATCAGCATTCGTCTTATTCTCTTTACGCTGAATTTCTCGATACTCGTTCTTTGCGACTTCGACTTGCACCGACTCGTCACTCATCTGACCAAAAGCTTCCGTCGCGATGAGTTGGTTCAGCAGCAGATTTCCCGGGTCAATATCAAACGGTTGGACGGTCGGATGCCCCTCGCGGCGCACACAATAATGGAGAGCGCCTAACGGTGCCTGTTGTGCCGTCACGACCGAATGGGTTGTAACAACCAACTGCATCTTGGGGAGCCTATCCTCAAGAAAATCGAGAAGCCGGCGCTGCCACTTCGGATGCAGGTGCAAATCAACTTCATCAATGATGAGAAGACCACGAGCACTTAATGGATCCTTATAGTCGCCAAATGTGTTTGTGATCTGAAAAAGTAGATCTCCGACCCATGCCGCGACGCTTTGATATCCATCGCTCAGCGACCGAAGCGGAACTTTGCCATCTCCAGTCTCAAAGATGAGCGCCTCCTTTCGCTTGTCGATGTGGGAGAACTTCATTTCCGGCAAGAAATCAGAAAGCACGGCGCGGATGACATCGAGACCATCACCATCTGTCGAATAATCAAGCTGCATCGCCCAACTTTCCAATGGATTGAGCGTTGCAGACGGATCAAAGAGCGAAAGCATACTGCGTGCGCGTGGGTGGTTGCGGCTAGAAGAATGACTTCTATCGGACAGTCCTGGCTCAGAAAGACGGCGGGATGCGCCAAAGCCTATTGTAAGGTAGCTTCGGGTCGTATGCTCCAAAGCATCGTTCAACAATGACAGCGTATCAGAAGAACGTTTGATGAATTTGGACAACCGTTCCCCGCGCTTGATCAACAAATTGATCTTGCGTTTTTTTCCAGACGCCGTCTCAATCTCAGCAACTATCTCACCTTGCTCGGCACCCATCGCAATCCAGTCATCGGGATTGCCAATCAACTCGGGCAAAGCATCTGATCCTGCCATGACCAATCCAATCGACTTGAGAATGGTCGACTTGCCCGTACCGTTCTCACCAGTAAAAATCGTCCACTTTCGATTATTCCCACCAGGCAGGTCAAAATCGACAAAAACATCCTTGAAGCAGCGGATATTCGTGAGTCTTATAGATGTGAAAAACATAGCATTCTGCTTTCCGGCAAAGTAACCCAGCTCAAACGCTCGGCTGCTCCACACTAGTTGAAACGTGACATAGGCTCAAACTCTTAGTTCAATGTACATGCAACCCAAGTGGTGAAGATTTCGTAGGACCACCGTGCGGCAAGTCCCTCAATTCGCAACACTTTAGTTTTTTAGGAAGACCCATGATTTCACTTGGACCCATTCTGGGCATCGAGCAGGATTACAGATATACCCTTATTTTGTTGCTCCCAAAAGAGCTTGAGACGGCAAACGGCGACCTGCTTGAGTTGGTCGTTACTGCGCGAGGCAAGTCAACCAGCATTCCGCCTGCGACCTATGCCAACACACTTGGGCACACGCTTTACCGCTTCGAGTTTGGCATTGATCCGTCTGTCGAGACTGCGGCCGTTGGTTACGCCATTGAGCTTTCCGGGATACCTCTAGAAAACTCGTCCTGCGATACTACCTGGAGTTTTGTCGTCCCTGGACAGGAAGTCGTTCCAAAAGTTGGATTTGCCTCATGCAACGGCAACGACAAGATACTGGCGCCTGAGATGGATGCTGCCGAATTTGTGATGTGGGAAAAACTGATCGAAGCACATCACCAAGAAGAGCTCTCATACGCATTTCACTGTCTGCTCTTATGTGGCGATCAAGTGTATGCCGACCCCATATGGGACCGCGTCCCCTACTTCAAAAAACACGGCCTCGATGGAAGAAACAGCGCCAAAAAAATGGCTGCCCACACGATCAACCCTACTGAAAAGGACGCCTTTATCGTCCAGCTAGAGACCTTCTATGAAGATCTCTACATTGGATGTTGGACCCGACCCTCGATCGCAAAAGTACTCTCGTCAGTACCTTCTGTCATGATGTGGGACGACCATGACATCTTTGACGGCTGGGGGTCTTACCCCACAGAACTTCAGAACTGCGAAGTCTTCCAAGTGATCTATGATGTTGCCAAAAGATACTTCGAACTCTTGCAGATCCGAACCCGGTCAAACTCGGCCTTAATCTCCAATGATCACTATTCTCAGCGGGTGCAGTTCCGCAACTTCGAGATGCTGGTCCTAGACAACCGATCTCTGCGCACTCGCGATCAAATTATGTCTGATCTCCAATATAAAGAGCTGGAAAGCGTCAGGGACGGATCGGTATTCGGCCACGCCAATGGCGAACTCGCCAAACAGAGAACCTTCATCTTTGGGATCCCAGTTCCCGTTGCTCATCTGAACTATAAGAAGCGTGCTGAAGGATTGCTGGGGAGATTGGGATGGCTGTTCAAAGGTGATTTTAGAAAGAGCCTTGACGACGATGCACTGGATCATTGGGATCATCATTTGCACGCTGATGAGCAAAAGCGCCTGATTGACCTACTTTTCAGTTTTGGCGACCGTCATGATCCCAAGTACATACACATTGTATCCGGAGATGTGCACTCAGCGGGTGCCGGGCGCATCGAAAGACAACAAGGTACCAAGCGTCACCTCAATCAACTAATTTCATCACCGATCGTGTATCACCCAGTCGGGAAACTCGAGCAGAGAATAGTTCATTGGGTGTCTGAAGACGTGACCGATATCCCAGGCTATCGAGTCCGTGTAGACAGATTTGGAATTGGAGAAAATGCGCCTGCCAATATCTACGAGCGGAATTTCGGTTTTCTGTACAAGGCGGCTGGCAAAGGGATCATGTTTTACCTTACACTCGAGCACGATCAGGAAAAGTATGCTTGGGATCAGCCACGTTTATTCAACCCTGAAAAGTAATGGTCAATTAATAACTGCGGTAGCGTGCAGCACGACGTATACATCGGGGGAGAAGACAGATATCAGTTGGCGCCCATGTGGCATTTTGGAATGCAAGCTGCGACCAGGTTCATTGCGCCATCTCGTCAATTGAGGCAGGACTCATGGGTCTCCTATCCGTCTTCTTCGTCATGCGAAAAATGGTCCCAAACCTGTTGAAGAGCAGCCCGAATTCCTCGGCCAGCCTCTGTGACAGGTTCAACACTTTCCAGAATGAGACTTGCTCCACCCGTCACCAATGCCATAGCTCCAGAAACACAAAGCTTGCCAACCTGTTGTCCTGCTCCCAACACAAAAGCATCCTTGAATTGGGTGAATAAGCTACCCTGCGAGACCCCTGATCCTTGTTGATCTTGATCAAACTCTTGGATCGCTTGTTGCGCTTGTACGCGTTCTTCCGGGGTTAGCACAGTCAAGCAAAGCAGAAGGTACTTTTCGCCAGAAAGTTGGAGAATGGCGGAGTTAAACGAGCTATCAACAATGCCAAACTCCGTACGAACTATCTTCTCAGCATATCCCCTTAATACCGCATCATCGAGTTGAACTTTGACCAAACCGTGGTCGCTGGGGAGTACTTCCGCTCGCTTGAGCTCGTTGCGAAGGTTGGACTTTAAAAAATCTTCATTGTTTGCTTCCCGGAAAGAAACTTCATCCCGCAATCCTCGAATCTTTCGCTTCGTTGTTCGCAGGACAAGTGCCGCATCAAAGTCTGCTTTGTCTTGGAAGCCAGGAAGGTGCTTTTGAAGTAATTGGATCAATAGCAGGTCGACTTCCCGTTTTGAGAGGGCGCCAAAGCCAACCGCAGTATATTTATTCAGGAACTCGCGGGCAAAGGATGCAGCATCATCTGCATTCTCAGGATCAAACATTATGCTCTCCGATAGAATTCCTTGAAATCAAAACCCCGTACTGAAGAGAATGGTCTTCTAGTCACTTTCTTTCAATAGCTTATTGGTTGAAGGTATCCGTTCTTTTTAGCTCTGATTCCCGGTGCAGTGTTAAGATATCTGTCAAAGAAAACTGCTACAGCGTCGAAACGGGCAGCGTCAACAATGGGCGGTAGCTGCGGTCACGTCCACCTTCGAAATCGAACTCGTACACGTCCCAGCACAGGCGCTTGCTGCCCAAGAAAAAAAGTCAACGCATTGGGCGCGGCAATAAACAGGTGAGTCAGTATTTCAGGTGAATGTCCGCCGACCGCGGATCGTATCCTCTCCTTGGTCGATTGAGCGAGATCAAAAGCGTGACGCCCTGCGATGACGGCCAGTGAACTCGACCCCGTTGAGGGGCGGAGGACCAACAGCCGCCCGACAGAGGGGAGCTCGTCTTCAACATACCGACGAACATCTGTTCGTAAGTCAGCCAGAAAAGATTGCTCATGATACACCCCTACTACTCAGGGGCTTGAATCACGCAGCCGAGATCACGGCAACTAAATTAATGGATTCAGAACCTAGCTTGATTTCTGGCACGCGGCTGCTGCCGAACTGTATTAAGATCAAATCATGAAAGCTGACACTTCGGTTTGCTGCCGGTAATTGCCCTGCCGGGTAACGGTTGTGTAGCCGGAGCAATCGTTAACCCCGAGGGTGAGAACATCCCATCAAAGCTGAGCGCCGGGTCCGGCAAACAGCAACCGCTCATTCCACTCGTGACTACCAGGCTTGTAGTAGGGATCGAGCCAACTGTCATCGTCGGACAGGAAGTGAGAAGCCTCAAATTCCTCGTCCGTAAATTCGTTTGAACGATTGCGGCTTTGAAAGTGATTGAACAGGCGCATGAACTCCACCAAGAATATGTCGGCCACTCTGGTGTTACCGCGAATGACCAGCATGTTCTCATCATTGCTTTTTGTTGAAGCATCGCTGAAGTTTGCCGACCCGGTAATGACGATTGGATCGTCGCTTAATGGATCAATCAACATATACTTGGTGTGCACGAAATTCACGAAATTATTCAATCCGGTCAAGGCTTCCAACTGCAACTTCATTTCGTCCATGCCCTCGCCCTTGCGGCGCTCAAGTACATCTCCCCATGCGACGCTGTTCTCCGTGTACTGCCTGATTATCGGAATTTTATCTTTTAACAAACCTCCATCACCTTCCATCAAAAGGTAACGCTGAAACGGGGTACCCTCCGCGATAGCTTTCTCTTGCCCGACCACTTCAAGCATCTGCTTGGCAACAGTGAACGCGGTCGTGAAAAAAACCGAATTCCTGGCTTTGGCCATACGTTCCGCGTACCAGTCCAGCATCGCCGCGTCCTTCCGGGGACTGAAGATGCACGTGATTCCCGGCGCTGGTTCACCCGCCAGATCCGGTTGCAAAGCCTGTGTGATTTCCTTTCCTTTGCGGCTCTTTGGATCCTCCGACAGCATTGTCCAATAATCGAGAAACTGACGCGCAACCTCCTTGTCGCGAACGGCATGACCGACATTCGACTGCCCGAATATTCCACCGCCGGTGAAGTTGGTCGATCCTGTCCAGACTTGCTGTGGCTCGCCGTCTTTCAGCAATATGATGAACTTGTTGTGGGACAGGGCGGTGTTAGTCCGCCTGATCAACATACCGGCAAGTTCTTCAAACCGGTCTTCGTTTTTAACTCCCAGACCAAGAAAAGCGTCCAGCGCCTCCTGTGTTGTTGCGTCTGGCGCAGGTTCCTTGACACCATACCGGTTGTTGAACACCACGTCGTCCCGGCTCCCGTCAGGCCAAGAAGATGTTGTAGTCACCCCCGACGTCCGCTCGTACTGGAGACGATAATTGTTTTTGTTCTTCCCGTGATGAACGATCTTGACATCGACCCCCCGGTCGAGCGCTTCGACAAATTTCTGCAGCACTGGCATCCAAGTGAATTCAAACACAGCAGCCCGCAGAGAAAAGCGTTCGTCCTGGGCCTGCTCAATGAAGGACACCATTCCCTCTTCCAAACCGCGGGACAGCCATTTGTAGGCCGCACCGTCTGGCACATCACCCGGTCTGAGGTAGGGTTCAGCGACGGTTCTGCTCTTTCCCCGATATTTTTTTACTTTCGGGAAATAACGCAGATATGCGCCGAAGCGGCGGGCATAAGCCTGACTACCTGCGACGCCACGGTTGAAAAACACCCCGTGATCACCGTCATTATTGCATTCAGTCTGAACTTCAACTTCAACCGGCTCGCCCGGCTGCATCAAATCCGGCGAACCGTAGACCGGAATAACCCGAAACCGATAGGTGGAACCGGGTTCAACAGTATAGTCGCTCCACATCATAGACTGGATCGGAAGGGCACGCGAGTTTTTCTGTTCAGAAACGTCGAGGTTCTCGAACAGCCGCCTGCCGCCACGCATGGGGATGTAACTACAGTTGCCAGCTTTTCTTTCAATAGTGAAACCTAGCAGCCCCTCCCGGGCCTCCTGGGACGCATTCAACCCGAGCAGTACAACATGAGTGCCAGCAATCGCGTAAACGGAGACCTTTTCGTTAGTTTGATATGTGCGCATGACTGCTCCGGGTGGTTTGATGCTTTAATGAGCTGCGGCGGCTTATCCGATGGTTTCGTCGCTATCGGCCTCGCGCGTCACCGGAAAGTCGATCGGAAAGACTTCCAGTTTCACATGTTCACCGTGGTGGGTGTTGATGACGAAAAAGCGCTTGTCGAGATACTTTTTCTTGCAGTCGCACATAGCCTTGACGATCAGGTCAATATTCTCCGGATCATCATCCGACATGCCAAACCGGTGCGCAGGCTTGTCCCCGTGTTTTTGAAGCGCCTTGTCGACGATTTTGTGAATGGCAATGCGTTTGAGCGCGGAAGTCCGATCCTTCATGTTTTCGATCAAATCGCTCTCCTCGTCACTGAGATCCTTCAGCAATTCTTCGACCATGCCGGGGTGGCTCACCGCGTAGATATCGAGATAGTTGGGCTCGCAATCTAGTTCGCCCGCATCAACCAAAGCCTTGACTCCCTGCCTTATTGTATCCCTGCTGTGGCCGCGGGCGGTAATGAAAGAAACGGGACGCTGTTTGGCACAGGCATATTGAAGCAATGGCCAGGCGGGCGCCTGCCAGACCTCCTTCGGTTGTTCTAGCGCCTTCTTTATGTCCTGAACAAAGTACTGTTCCTGGCCCGGTCGCAAGTTTTCCGGTGCGATATCCCGGAAATGACTGTAAGTCTTTTCGTAATATTCGAAGTCTTCCCATTCACCGGGTTTACCCAGTTCGTTACGAACTGTGGCAAATTCGTGAGTGGAAACGGCTTTTTCCTCACCAGTCTTGGCATTCCTGAGAAAGACGGGGGTGTCTAGAAACATCGAATTGTCATCAAAATCAAAGAAATAGAAGCTGATGCTGCCGTCTTGCCTAGTCATGTTAATATCCCTCTCATATAATTATTCTATTGGTTTAAGATCGATTTTCCTCATCGCAACATCCGGCGAGATGTTGGCCATAACGGACTGCGCTGCACGAAAATGATCAACTTTGGTTTTCTCGGGCTGCGCGATCGAAACGCATGCCACCAAGCCCAGATCCCTACCCGCGAAACGCGCCGCGATGAGCGCAGCCTGCAAAGGTGGCAAACTCGGATTAAAAGCTGCATTTTCTAGGTAGCTTCCCTGAAAACGTGTGCCGTCATCAAATTCCAACGCCGCCCCCGCAAAGGCCCGCGTATAGGGTGCATAAGATCGGTTGGCTGCTGCAATGGCGAGATGATCAAGTTTCTTTCTCTGGCCCCCTGGTACAACCCCTTCGAGCGCTTGATCGTCCGGGCTCATTAATGCGGCGCTTATACCGAGATCTTGCGGTCCGAACGCTTCAGGTAGATATTCCGTCAACGCAGTAGCAGGCTTGCCTTTTAGGAGGATGAAAAGATCACGGGCAGTGGTAAGCTCATATAGGAACTGCCTACAATAACCACATGGGGCTGCTGACACGGCAAGCCTGACAATGCCGGCTTCCCTATGTTCGAATGCATTGGAGACGGCTGCCTGTTCTGCGTGTACTGTCTGATCAACAGGACACAGTTTAAATTCAAAATTGGCTCCCAGATAGAGTGCCCCAGAGCTGCCCTGAGCCACAGCACCAACCGAATACCCGGATTGGGCCGGATCGGCATATTTGCTGGCCAGAGAAATGAGCTTCAACATGGCCTCATCGCGTTCAAGATTTAGGTCGCGTAGGAGTTGCTGCCAGTCCTGCGGGCTTACGCGGCCATGATTCACTGCTTCGCAGAGCGCGTCTGTTTCAGCGGCTGTCATGTTGAAAACAGTCCGGAACCAAAGTAGTCATTCGGACCTTTCAGTCCCGGCGGGCAGAAATAATATCCTCCGTCAATAGTGGAGAGAATGCCTTTGGCAAACAGGGCGTCCACTCCGGTTCCCACCTGTGGAAAATCAGGGTTCATCTGCCACATGTTCACAACATGCTCGAATTGCTGCTGCAGGCTCTTCATGAAAGCGACAAACTGTAGTCCATTGACCGAATGGCCGGCGTCGTCCAATCCATCGAAGAAGGGATAGGGACGGCGCAGGAAGCGGCGCTCCTTGTCATTTATTCCAAACAGATCTTCAACCGGACGACGCGGCTGGACTTTGCGGATGTGCGAATCCAGCCGACCGTCCCTCTCGTCGAGTGGATTCGGATAGACAGGTGTCATGTTTTCCGGTCCCTCGGCATTTCGTGACAGGGGTTTGCCAGTTTCTTTATCGCGACCGATCATCTGTTCTTGGACCTGGCCTTCGAGAGCTTCCCATCTCGGCATGTTCTCTCGGATTTTGCGGTACACCATGTAGGTACCACTCTGGCACCAGTCCGGTTCATGATCAGCTTCGGTCACGTAAACCAGCCGGCGCAGATCATCCTGGCTCATATTGATGTTGTTTATGCCGTCGTCGAACTTGAGAAACTCCCGTTTGTCCTTGCGCGAGAACCCCTCTTCGATGTCTAAGAACTTCAGCATGGGGGGACCGGCCTTCCCATTCCGGAATTTCTCATCGTATCGTTGATTGAAAAATTCCGCGAAAAAACGGATCACCGCGATATTGATATAGGGATGGTCCGAAGATACGAGCAGAATAAGGTCAGAACCGGACTTCGCCGGATCAAACTCCTCAGCATCTCCTGGAAATGATGGCATCGGCTTGAGGAACTTGGGGCGCTTGGCCCGCAGTCCGAACCTGTCAAAGCCTGTCTTGTCGACAAATAGTGAGGCGCCGAACCCCAGGGTAATCGCCACTCGGTAGGTGTCAGGAATGTCCTCCAGCAGGCGTGTATGTCTATGCGACGGCAGCGCTTTCATCTCTTCTATGGAAAACGCCGTAATCAGTTCGAGAATGTTTTTGAGCTCGGTTTTGTTCTGCGCCTGTATGTCGGTTCGCATAATCGACATGCACTTCTGACGCGAAACCCGCCCGGCATACTCTGCTGAATATCGTTCCGCCAACGCGTCATCGTTTAGTTGTCCATCGGGAATTTCCTCGATTCTGCCTTCGCTGATCCGTTGCTGAATATCAGATCTCACCGCTGCGAGTTGGTTCTTATCCGGCGGACTATCGGGCCAGACAGGATCAGTTATCCCGCTTTGATAAGGCTGCTCGAACAAGGGGACAGGTAATGGTACCCGTATCGAATTTGGTTTAATTGCTGCCATTTTGAATCTCTCTGATTGTCGACGACATTCACTTCGAGTAGATTGGACGTCGCACATGCTGTTTCCTGTGCGCCTCAAACAACACGCTGAAGAATTCAGTCCAGCCACCCATCCGCACTCTCAACAGGTCGTAGTCGAAAGGCCGTTCGGACGCTTCGAGGAGAGTTTTTGTGCTGGCCACCGTCACTGTCATGACATTGCTGCCCTTCCCTTGGGCAAAGGCTTGAACGGCACTCAGCAAGGCATCTCTTGGAAAATCTTCACCGATGTTGAAATCCGAAGGCGCGCCGTCTGCAAAGCGGTCAAAGGCCGGATGATTCCATGACGAAAAGGAATCCTGCAGCGAGCGTAAACCAACCTCCAGTCGCAAGCGCTTATCTTCGTCCTGATCCTGATCGATATTCCAACTTTGTGGCTTCCTGGCTTCTGACATCCAGACATTGGTCCCCTCACTTTCCTCAAGATTCAGATCCGAAGGTATGGGAGACGCTGCAAGATCCGACGCCAAGGGCATGAAGGCACTTCGTCCGTCTGGGGTGGCCCCTGCAAAACTGCCGCCAAAATTATACTGCTCAAACGTACCAACACCGGGAGTGATTAACAGGTTGAACGACTTTTTCTTTGAGCCGAACACTTTGTCTAATCGCTCTAGTCCATTCTGATGAATGGGATGCTTCAAGGCGGCCTCAACCGCATCCACAAAACTGTTGGACAGGCGCCAGGCATGCCGGTCCACGTTTTCATCCCCTGTTCCAAACTTCGGCTGCGTCAAACAAAGTTGGCGAATTTCGCGCGCCCTGCCGGGACTAACCTTCCGGCCGATTACGTCGGATCTGTTGCCCCAGTCACTTCGTAGGCAGGCCACCAATTCTTCCAGCGAAAACTTCGCTTCTTCAAACACCAGCCGTTCAACAACGTAGAGGGAATCCGCAACGGTGCTGATGCCGGTCATCAGCGGCGCAAACATGTGATATTTCGCCCCGCCGTCATAAAAATCCCTGCCGCTTTCGACACAGCCGTCAATCAACGCCGAAAGGATCGGGCTCGGGCATATCGATGCTTTGCATCCATAGGCGGCAATCAAACCCGAAAACTGGCGATTGACGTTGAGCCAGATATGTTCCTCCAGAATCGTGTAAAAGGACTCGAAGTCCGCAATATCCGACGCCGGAAGGCTGCGGTAGCTGGCCTTAAAGCCCCGCAGGTTGGTAGTGCCCGATCCGGCGAACCCCGCACCGCTGTTCAGGGCCTTTTCCAGCACGTCTACCGCCGGTACATAAATGAAAGAAAATTCGGTCTCGCCGGGGAATATGGTTTCATAACAGCCGTCACAGGCATAATTACGGGCGCTGCGCAGTTCTACAGTTTGCCCACATTTCTGCAGCGCGGGAACCAGTTTGTCATCATTGAGCAGCACCGGGTGTGCCCCACCGCTCAGCAGGGTGTCGGTTGCCAGTTCAAGAATATGCATGGGTGTATCCTTATGCACCCGAAGATCCAGCGTGGGACAATTAAAAGGCAGTCTCCGAGCCGCTTCGAGGCACATACGGGTAACCTCGTTGCAGGCGTCCGTTGGCTCGGAGTCATTGTCGGCGACGACGCCGCCGATCGTTACCTGTTGCATCCATTGATTGGTGAGCGCACCTTGATCAAAATTGCTTGGTCCCCCCGCACCAAGCAAGGCCCCGTCGGCCGAGGTGAAGTGATCCTCGATCATACGGTTGTCGAGCAGCACCTGCTCATCAAATTTCACCCATAGGCAGTCAATGACTTCCTGCGCTTGCGGAATCGTTATTTCCTTTTTCTTGAACTCCCGTTCAAGGAACGGATTGAGAATCTGATCCAGTCTGCCGATGGAGGTCAGTTCGCCTGTCCAGTGTAGCGCGCAATTCAGGATGAACACACATTGAACCGCGTCCTTGAACGAGGCGCATGGCTCAGCGGGAATACGAGACAGTCGCTCAGCGACTTCCCGCATGCCTTCGGTCCGCTGCTTGATGATCTCTCGGTGAAGATGATCTGGATGATTGTCCAGCAATCGTTGTTGTGCGTCTGCGATTTTCACTGCCTGCTCTGCATAACGAACAGCGAAATGTATCACGCCTTCCAGAGCCATTTCGACTGAACGATAGAAATCACGCTGGCCCGCGTCTTTTGTACTTTTGGATTTTTGCCGGCATGCCTTGATAATATGAGTTAGTCCATGCTGAACCACCCTTTCAAAATCGGGACAGATGTGCCCGAAATTGGACGCGGAATTCAGAAAGCCGATTTCGAACTTCAGGCGCTCGTCCTCGTCATCGGAGGAGTCCTTGAAATACTCCATGGCCTCCTTGCCCTGCCCGACTGAATATGGCGGCATGGTCCCGACAATGATCTCGTCCGGGTTAACCTTGAAGAAGCCATCAGAAATAGCCTTTTCGTTCGAAATGATCTCGAGTGTCTTTTTTAGAGCGTATCCGCGCCGGACCATCACAGATTCCCCCATGACACCGGCTTCATCGGGGTCGAGATGCTCACGCAGATGGCCGAAATAGCCGAATTCAGGAAACGGACTTTGTAGTCGCCAAGCTTCGAAGAGTTCCAACATCAAACGGCAGACCCGAGGGGACGGCTTTTCCGGATCATCTACTGGAAGGTTCTGCAGATGTTGCCAGAATTTGAGAATATTGGTGTGCATCAACACCTCCGTTAATCACATGCTATCGCCTGTTTATCTCGTTCCCCTTCCCGCAGATTATCCTTTAGAAATCTGCGTCAAATAGGCTTCGGTGAAATCAATCTCTAGTTCCACCCAAAGCGGCATGTGGTCGGAAACCTGCCAGGTTCGCCATTGCCGGTAATATTCTTCACGGGTCAGCATTCGGTCCTTAGCAGGCCAGTTCAAAGTACTGTCCCAACTGTCCATGGGCCGACCAGTTTTCTTGGCGATCTTGTAGTAGTCTTCCCATTTGTCATCGGGAAACAGGCTGGCGAAAAAGTCAAAAGCCCCTGAGTTAGGTTCGCTTGGGCCCAGCATCAGTTCTTCCGGTTTCACTTTGAAGGCGATCTGGTCATACCCCTTACTCTTGGTTACGTTCGTGAGATGATCCATCGGCACAGCCCAGCCGTGACGGATCAGCGGTTCAAATGTTTCGTCTTCCTGGCTGAGAATGTTGAAATCGCCCAGCAAGATGATGTTTTCGCCCGTACGGTCCACCCGCTCAGATAGGAATTCGGCAATTTCGTCAATCTCCCGGACCCGCTCTCTTGTATCCCTGTAATTGCCGTACAGGATATGGACGTTACAAAGGGAAAACTTAAACCATCCGGATTGAAAGGCCGCATAATAGGGCGTGCGGACAAATTGTTTGTGCCCTTCCGACACCACCTGCCCCACGGTGTGATTGAAGCGGACCTTGCGGGTGTCGTAAATGAACGTCATTCGCTCTTCATTGCCGCCCTTGGCCGGGTTAATATCGGTGGTCATGTGGTCCCAAGAAGGTCCGAGAATGTCCATGACCTTCTCCAACGCCCTCAGTGAATTGACTTCCTGAACACTGACAACGTCAAATGCCGAGATGATCTCTGCGATATAATAGTAGGATTCTTCCAGCCGCGGTCCGGGTCTACCGCTGCCGTCGTCTTGCGCGCGCTTGTCCTCATTTCCAAGGTCGCGGATATTCCAGGTTGCCAACAGAAGAGATTTTTTCAGGGTCCGTGTGGGAATCTGTTCCTGCTTTTGTTTTCGAAGTTTAGAAAGATAGTGAATTGTCCGGTTGCGATCCTCTGTATCCCATTTTTTTATCGGGTAGTAAAACGGCATAGATCCCTCCAACAACACCTGTATGTGAGCTTTCAAATCACCTTCGGAAATATTTTTTTCTTTGTACCTATAAGCTTGACCTTGCCATCTGACCAAAATTTGTCAATTTTTATTTAGCGTAGACTGCCTAGCAAAATTATGAGGGATTGCTATGTTACAGGGAGGAACAGCGTCGATTTATGTGTCAGATATTGACCGCGCAATTAACTTCTACACTAAAATTCTAGGACTGAAACTTCGAGTAAAGGTTGATGAAAACTGGGCCGAAATTGATGCTGGCAATGGGCTGGTAATCGGGCTCCATCCAGCCAGTCCACCCAGCACTGTTCCGTCCGGCACTCGCGGTGCTATCGATATAGAACTGCACACCACAAGGCCAATGGAAGAGGTGGTCGGCGCCCTGTCTCAGCGCGGTGCGCACTTCGCCGGCCCCATCAAAAATTACAAGAATGTGCGCATCGCCGCTCTGGAAGACCCGGATCAAAACACAATCATTCTGGCCGAAGTTCTGCCGAGTAATCCCTGAAAACTGGCACTAGAATCTGATTGGTTCTGAGTCATTCACGGAGAAACAGAAACAATATTTTTGGCGTCCGTTAACCTGAAGAATATCAAGTGTTTTGAAGAGGCGTATCTCGACGTCGACGAGCCCGATGGCAACAACCGTAGGGGTATCACCAAGTCGCCCGAGTTTCTTTCCCGCGTTTTCTGCGCTGGATGAAGATACCGGCCAACATGCCACGCCTGATAGGATTTCGATTTCCTCGTGAGATCATCGCCGGTGCCGTCTGGGCTTATCATCGCTTAGCTCTCAGCACGGCTGACGTCGAAGACCTGCTCGCCGAACACAACCTAAATGTGAGCAGGGAGGCGATCCGGCTTTGAGTTAATCGTTATGGTTGGCACTTTGTGGATCGAATTCGGCGGGATCGGCCGCGAACGAACGACAAATGGTATGTGGACGAAGTCGTGATCACGATCCGTGGCGTGAAACAGTGGCTTTGGCGTGCAATCGACGCAGACGGGAACGTGCTCGACATTCTGGTCCAGCCACGTCGGAACCTGCCTAAGTTACAGGGGACAAGTTTAAGTACCTGCTGTCCAGGACTGGATTGCTAATGTCGGGGCAAAGACCGTTTACATCCAGCCAGGATGCCCTTGGGAGAATGGTCACTGTGAAAGCTTCAACGCGCGGTTCCGCGATGAACTCTTTCGGTCTTAGGTAGCAAATGCACCAAATTGCCATCTGGATGACTGGCGAGATCTCGTGTGGAATGGCGGCATGTCGAAACCATTGATTGTTCACACGCTGACAGAGAAGCGGGCCGAGATACTGGGCCAGATTAAAGCATACGAGGCGCAGATTGCACATGCGAAGCACGATCTGGCGCATGTGAACGCAGCGATTGAACTGTTCGCCGCACCTGAACGGCAGCGTGCCCGGTACATTGTGAGCCGTGGGTTCTTCAAGAAGGGCGAGATCGCAGATATCTGCGGCCGCCATCTCGGGGTCGATGTTGAGCTGACCACGAGAGAACTTGCCGAGCGCGTAATGGCGGAGCGTAACCTGGACATCTCAGATGCTGCGCTTAGGAACTCGGTGGTCTTCAAGGTCGTCCAGGCGCTGCGACATGCCAAGCGACGAAAGCTCGTCAGGATGATCGAAAAGAAGAAAGGCATGTGCGTCTGGGATGCCGGCGACGCCGTCACGCTGCGCGCCGTTGCCAATACCCTTTCCACGACCGGCTGACCGAAAAGGGCAAAGAAATATGGTAAAAAAAAGAGCAATGGAACACGCGCAAGAAGTACCATCTTAGGTCGCTTAGTCACCAAAGCGCATGCAAAACGCACTCCCCAAACGACTGTCATAGAGCGCGTCGGTGGAGGGTCAACCCATGGATCAATGCGGAGCGCCGTGACGGGGAAGTTTGTCAGCAACGCTATGGCAAGCGCAATCCTCGCACGACAATGCGCGATGGGTGACTTTCAAAACGTTTCCGAAAACTGAAAGAGCGGTCTATCCGTTGGTGGGCCGCTCTTATTTTGGGTAATTCAATGGAAACAGCTTCAGTCAGTTTTGCGGGCCAATTTCTAGGAACCTATAAAGCGAAACTCAGCTTCAGTAGTGCGTTTTAAGAAGAGCTCAGTATTTGCGAGCAACTTGGCCATAGCTGGTGTATACGTTGCTTCACTGACAGACGGCTGAACGATAACTATGTCCAAACTCAGCTTAGCCTTTCGTGATTTCTCTACAAAGTACGACAGCTTTTTGAGGTCACCCTTTAGTAGTCGTGAAGCCCCTTGTTTAGCCCATTTTTCATGGCGCTTTCTAAGTGAAGTTGCTAGCTTTTGTAACCCTTCATGTTTCACGACGATGGACTTCTGGGCTTGCCCGCAAACCTCATAGAGGTTAGCGATCTGCCCCGAGACCTTACCTCCACTTGCATATTTACAGTGTATCAATGTCAGACGGATTTCGTCTGAGCTCACATCCTTGAGGCCAACAAGATCTGCTGCTTCCCCTGCGCCATCGTCGTTGAAAATCACATCGTGCTCGGCTTCCAAAAGCTCAAAACTACGATATTGTACCGTATCTTGCTTGTTACTCTTCCCCATTGACTCCTGACCCAAGTCAATGCCGCTCCAACTGACAGACTCAAGGCGTTCTGATGGGAAATCATCAGCATTGAGATCGAAGGGGATGTGAAACTTGTTGTAGGAGTACGTGCCGTCAACATAGCGGATCAAAAGCGGATCAACCACCATCTGCTCTTGGAAGTCTCTAAGACGCTCCTTGCTGATCTGAAATTTGATCTCGTCCCCTGCGACAGATTCATGAAAATAGCCGCTAGTCACTTTCTCATCAATTTTGAAGCGAAACTGTGAAGCGTGGTTTTCACTGTAAATCGTGTAGAGGATCGCCCCATCACTCTCGACGCTATCGATGCGTAGGTCAGCCATGAACAACGGCACAGCGAAGCCACCGAAGTGGATCGAAAGATAGTTGGAATATGAGCTCTGCAGATATTCCCCCCATTGGATGGAGATAGGGTGTTCAGCATAGGGAGCCTTGAGGGTTTGCGGTCTCAAGAAGCCAACCGTGATGTTGCTCTTGTCCACACTTGAGTCTTCGAGCTTCTGGAGCGTTCTCGAACACCATTTCATCCAGTCATCGATTGAACCGCTGCTCTGTTGCCAGATTTTTCCTTTCTTTTGCGCCGCTCCCCAGAGAACCTTTTCGCCGTCCTCGTAACCCATGCAAGCGATATTGTTCAGCGCAGACTCTGCTTTCTCGATGCTTGCCAATCCTTCAGTCACATTCGGGCCGAAGTAGGACGTAAAGCTGATAGCACCCAATCGAGAAGAACCAAGATTCTTCGCTAGGGGCAGCTGAACGTTATTGAGAACCCGGAAAATTGGATCTCCGGTGAGAAGTTCCGTTTCGTCTCCGCAGACCGCTTTCGCAACTGAACCCACACGCATCGCATCATAGGAGCTCGAGTTCATAAAGAGCGTTTTGTTTTCCTGATCCCAGTATGCGATCAAAAGCTCATAGGAGCTTTCTTTCAGGCTCTCGTAGCGCCCCCATTTCACCCGATTTTCCAGATATCCAACGACAATGAGCACGTTGTCCGCATCGCTCAACGCATGCCAGTACTGCCCGGAACCTTTCAATACGTCGGCATACGCCAGCGGATTCCAAGCAGTGCACTTTGTATTATAAACTTGCGTTGAGAGATTGGGGTTGAGATTCCACAGCGAGAGCTTTTCGTGAAGCGTTCCGCTCTTCTTGAGCCCTTCGATGACTTCTTGAAGCTGCAACTCTCCTTGAATTTTGTTCTCGCTCAGGCGGCTGATCACTCGATCCCAATCAGCCCCTTCAGAGTAGAGGTCGCTCAAGCTCCTTTCTGCGTTCGTATCGGCGATGTTCACCACCACTGCCGCATCACCTACGTTTTCAGCCTTTCGCGTGAAACGCCCAACAAACTGCAGTGTAACGGCCAGGCTTTTGTGGTTTTCGTGAATTGCTGCGACTTTCAGGTTGGGAAGGTCAAATCCTTCTCCCAACATGTTCACACACACGACTATCCGGGATGTGTCCGGCTCAAGGCTGGTCAGAGAATCAAGTGCCGCTCGATTAATTGGACCGCGACCAGTGCCGGTATAAACGGCTACGGGATGAAACTCCGGGGCAAGTTTCCGGTATATCTGAAGTACCTCTTCAGCTCGCTCCCAGCCTGTTACTCGAGCCATCATGAAATGCTCATGACCCCGTGAAATATCCGAGCGAAGAACTTCTAACGCCCTTTCAGCTATCGCGTAATCGCGGTTTTCGGTTTCTCCAAACTCTTCCACCGTTTCAAGACGGATTGGCTTGTAGTATCCGTCCTTTTGAGCGTCGCTAAGGCGATAATTAAAGATAATCCTGCCGCCAATGTGCTTGCGGTCCTGCCGGAATGGAGTTGCGGTAAACTGCACAACTCTCCGTTTTTCAAACTGGTATTTCACTCGCTGCCAACTTGATGCCGAGACGTGATGGGCCTCATCAACATATAGATCGCTACAGTTCTGACATAGCTTCTCAAAAACAGCGTCACTGCAGGAAGCGAGCGTGTTAGGGAGAGTAACTATGACGTTTGTAGTTTGAAGAATTGCGTCGAGGGCATCCAGACTTTTGATGCCTTCTTTAAGTTTCAGGACGCTTGGATTGAAAGCCCCTGGAACGACGCAACCAATCTCCCTAAGAATTCCGAGGTTTTCAAATTTCTTGGAAATCTGGTTCCTAAGCGCATCGGAAGGAACAAGTACAAGAAGTTTGGGAATTCGTCGATACACCAGGGAAGCCAGCATTGTCTCGGTTTTTCCCGTACCAGTCGGTAAAACAATCGTTGCGGCCTCAAACTCCCCGCCCACAGCAAAGTGCGCAGAGACTGCATGAAGAGATCCAATCTGTGGGCGACGAAGACCAGCGACATCGAGTTCTGAATCGAATTCAGTGAAACTGAAATCACCCGCCCACGAAGCGCAAATTTCACTTGGAGCAAATTGATGCTGCTCTAGTATCCCAGTGCTTTCGAGCTGTAGACCGCCGAGCGTGTCTAACTTATGCCAGTCTTCGATGCCGACTATTGCAAGAACCAACTCTTCTTGCTCGCGCCTTTTCACCCCCTTGGGTCGAAGTAGCATGGTGTCGAAAGGTGGCTTGCAATTGGTAACGATCCGTTTGTAGCTGCTTTGTGGAATATCAAAAATCTCCGCATTAGCTTCAAAACTTTCAAACAGCGTGTGACGAAGGGTTGAAGCACCATACTTCTGGATTTTCGTAGGGAGTGCAGGAACACGGATTGTACCGCGCCAAAGAGGAAACAAATTCATTAACTGGCCTTAAGCTATGCACGCTTAAGTATAGTTGCCAACGATGGTATTGCGCCACCCTATTAAAAATAGTCCGAACATCCTCATGTTGCAGGGACCGAAAATCACGGAATCGAACTTCCGCTTTCACTGATCGAGCAATTTCATGCCGTACTGCGGCTAAGGTCGGCTTCCCGCCCTACCCGGCCGACCATGCACTATGCTCCCGGCTCTTTGAGCTTCAGCCAGTACCGTGTGTATCGGCGTTCGCCAGTACGCGAGAGGGCGCCAACTTCGACAAGTTCTTGTAGATCTCTTGTAGCCGTGGCGCGAGATGTCCCGGAGATTGAAATATAGTTCTCCGCACTCAGGCCACCTTTGAACCCGTCAGGCCCCTCTCGGAACATCCGCTCAATCACCTTGGCCTGTCTTTCATTCAACGCATCGCGATACCGGTCATAGAAATGCGCCTTGGAAATGAAGAAGCCCACGCGTTCAAGAGTGGTTTGCTGCGCTGCGAGAACGACGTCAGCAAACCAGACCAGCCAAGCTGTGACATCCAGTGTCTTCTGGTGCCGCTCTAGCTGGTCGTAGTAGTCTTTCCGCTTTCGCTCGATGGTGAAGGCCAGCGCGATGAGGCTTGGCTGGCCAATACTCTGAGCCAGGGATTTTTCGGCCAGAGCCCGACCCAAACGACCGTTTCCATCTTCGAACGGGTGAATGCTTTCGAAGTAGAGATGGCTGAGACCAGCGCGCGTCAACGCAGGCAGGGGTTCTTCGGCACCCGGCCCGGTCAGATTGAACCAATCGACGTACCGGTCCATCTCATCCGGAACCTGCGCAGATGATGGGGCCTCAAAATGTACGACCGGGCGATCAAGACGCCCCGAGACGATCTGCATGGCATCCTTGTGCTGCCGGTAGGACCCGATAGCCTCCAACCGTTTGTCAAAAGACAAAAGCATCTCGTGCCACCGAAACAGGGTGTCGTGCGTGAGGGGCTCGGCATAGGTCGAATAGACGTCGACCATCATCTCAGCCACACCCTGTTCCCGAGGTTTGTTCGGATAGGTGTCCGGTTCCAATCCGAGATGTCGGCGCAGCGAGGATTGCACACTGCGCCGGTCCAGCATCTCGCCTTCAATTGCGCTGGTTTTCATGGCCTCATCGCTTAAGAGATCGATGCGGAGTTGATCACGCTCGGACGGGTTCACATGGTGGACGGCCCCCAGGACTTCCCCTGATGACAGCAGGAAACGCTGCTCAAGCGTTGCCAGTGCGGCCTCGTCATACCGGAAATCCGGCCAACCGGATATCTGCCAGTTCCATGCCATGAGTTATAGAATTCCCTTCTATAGCTCACAGAATGAGCATTTTTGAGCTATAGAAGTCAATCCTATAACTCAAACACGCGTAAACTCTGCTGTGCATTTGCACGTAAAACCTGCTCTTATCTCCGACTGATTGAAAGTCGGAGCCCGACCGATTGAAAGCGGCCGAAGGTACGTGTCAGAAGAATACTACATATTTCGGACATCAAGAGTCTGACAGCTCCAGCTCCGGCAAGTCCCGCAGGCTCTGCAGATCAAACGTCATCAGAAACGTCTCCGTCGTCACGAAGGTATGCGGCGCGCCCGGCCGTGGTGCCCGCGGTCCACTTGCAATCAGATCCTTGAATCGTAAACGGGCGAGCAGATCGCGGCTGATCTCTTTACCGAAGATGTCCTTGAGACCGGCCCGGTCGATCGGCTGGTGATAGGCGATGGCGCAGAGCACCCCCATTTCCATCTCGGTGAAGGCCAGCGACTGCTCGCCAAGGTCGGCCGCCGCCTTTATGGCATCGGCGAACTGCGTCCTGGTCCGGAACATCCATCCGCCGGCGACTTGAGCCAACTCGTACGGACGGCCGGCCAGCTCGGCCTGGATGTCGTCGATCAACATCTCGACCGAGGCCCCCTGCCCTACCACGCGCGCCAGGTCGTCGCGGCCGACCGGCGATGCACTCGCGAAGAGCACCGCTTCGATCCGGCCCATCCATTCGCGCCAGCGCAGCTCCTGCGGGAGATCGTCGAGCTCCCGGTCAAAGACGGCAACGCCTTTCTCCGCCGGTTTCCGCTTCTTGGTCGCCGTGATCATGGCGCGATCCCGTAGAGCCGGAAGGTCGGTCGCTCCGTCAGTTCCCGCGCCACGCCCAACTCCACCAATCGGTCACAGAACCGCCGCGCAGCACGGGACGTCATGGAGATGTTGGTCCCTTTGATCCTGGGCGATAGCGCCGTCGACGGCGCCACCGCATCCTCTGTCAGAAACAGATTGACCGCCGCCTTCGATCCCTTTGCGCGCAGCGTCGGGGCGACGGAACGAAGGGCTTCCGCGCGACGAGTCAGGTTTCGCGCCAACTGGATCGTCTGCTCGATGGACTCGAGGATCCGCACCTGAACGGCCAGCTCGGCTCCCTCCCTTTCTGCGGTCAGGTCCCGCAGCGCCGTCTTTGTGAGGTGCTGTGCCGAGACCGGTAGCATCTGTTTCTAATTCAGCCCGCCAGCCAGGACGACATCTGAAAGCAGACAGGCGGCGCGCTCCGCCCGATCGTCAGCGTCGAGAACGGCCTGCAAGACGGCCACGCAGCCCGCCAGCGGTCCATGGATCCGGGCCCGCTCCAACCCCACGTCGATCCAGACGCCCACCTCGCCCGCGAAGTCGGCACCGACCAGTTCGGCGATCTCGCCAATCCCGTTCGCACGAAGCCGGACCGACTCGCGCCAGAACGCCAGCAGATCACCATCCGGGCCTCGCGCTTCGCCCGCTGGTGTCAGATGAAAGGCATCCCGGATGTCCGCTTCCTGCGCCAACCGCCCTTCCAGCTTTGAAGTTCCTGTGGCTGCGGTCAGCGCCAATCGATTGGCCAACAGTTTCAACGGCACGCCATGCCGTGGATCGCTTACCAGGTGATCCAGCACCGTCAGCACCGCGCCCGACCGAAAAGCCACAGTTTCAGGGGTTTCGGGCCGCGCCGACATGACCCAGGACGGCATCCGAGGTAGGGTGTCGGTGTCGTCGGAGAGTTCATGGCGGGCGTAGGTCATGCCACAAGACTATCCTGTCACGGCGCTTTCGTCCACAATATGATGTACAAACCGCCCCACCCTAGGGCCCGCCGCTATGTCCAATAATGTTGCATTATCGGACCCAGACTCGCGTGGACAATACAGGTCCAGAATCAGTTATTTTGGAAGACCGCCTCGGCGCCACCACTGTATCTTGAACGTCCGCTTTGGAGGTTGTCTATTAGGACAGCACACCTGCAGCGAAGGTCCGGATTCCGCCATTCATGACGGTATTTTCAATTGCAACAAGGTTCCACCTGAAGTGGGCTACAACGTTCAATTTCGAACCCGCTATCATCGGCCCCGGTCGCTACTACGCCTTTGCGGACGCCAGCCGTTCCATAGCACTCATGAGGGGCATTGCCCGCACTCCCCCCTGCCCCGGCACTTCCCTTTCGTCTGCATAGACAAGTATGCGTTCTGAGACGTCCAATTCTTCTGTCGCGATGTGAAACCCGCGCGTCACCTTGGCAGATGTCGTCCGCTTGATCTCTATGGCCAAGAGGGCGCCTCGGGGAAGCTTCAACATCAAATCCACCTCGGCCCCTGCTGAAGAGCGATAGAAGCTTGCTTCTGTTCCGCGTGGCGCTGCGGCGATCAGGTTTTCGATACAGAAGCCTTCCCAACTGCCGCCGATAACCGGGTGCCCAAGTAGGTCTTCGCGCGTTTCGATACCAAGAAGTGCATGGGCCAGCCCGGAATCGCGGATATAGATCTTGGGAGACTTGACCAAACGCTTTCCGGCATTGGAATGCCAGGGCGGCAAGCGACGCACCAGCATCAGGTCGACCAGCAAGTCAAGATAGCGCGCAACGCTCTGGCCCGATACGCCAAGGTTTCCCGCAAGTTTTGCCGCATTGAGTAACCCGCCCTGTTCATGGGCAAGCATCGTCCAAAACCGGCGCAGTGTTTCCACTGGAATGCGCAACCCTAAAGCCGGAACATCGCGTTCCAGATAGGTGCGGATGAAATCCTCGCGCCATGCCAGGCTGGTCTTGTCGTTCTTGGCAAGGAAGCTATCTGGAAATCCACCCCGCAACCACAGGGTGGATATCGATACCGCTCCGGTTTCCGACAAGATGAAAGGTGTCAGCTCGTGGTAACTGACCCGGCCAGCCAGGGATTCTGCGCTTTGGTGCAAAAGCGTGTTCGAGGCTGACCCCAGCAGCAGGAATTGCCCAGTCCGATGTCCTTGTCTTCGTCGCCGGTCAATTTGACCACGTAATGCCTTAAACAGGCCAGGCATAAGCTGAACCTCATCGATCACCACCAGGCGCCCAACCTGTTCGTCGAGATAAAGGTCAGGCTCTTCGAGTATCTGGCGATCAGCATATCTCTCCATATCAAGATAGACAGCGTCGCGGCTTTCAGCGATGTCCTGCGCGAGCGTTGTCTTCCCGACTTGCCGCGGCCCAAGCAGAACGACGCCCGCCTGGTTCTCCAGAGATGCTTCAACTGATTTTCTATCACCGCGCTCGATCATACCTTGCATTTATTCCATTCAACAGAAGATTTACAAGGTTAAACTTCGATAACCTGTTGCACGTTCGCGCGGTTTGATCCAACTGGTGCTTGTTCTGTAACACTGTTTAGGAATGTCCAGTGATCGACTTCGAAGGTACTCATTACCCAAAATCTATGATCCTGTTCGCGGTCTATTTCTACGTCCGGTACGGCGTCTCGTACTGCGACCTGGAAGAAATTATAGCGGAACGCGGGGTGATGGTTGATCATGCTACTCTGAACCGCTGGGTCGTGAAATATTCACCTGAGGCCGCTCGCGATGCGCAGAAACGGAAGGCAAAAACCGCTGAATCTTGGCGTATGGACGAAACCTACGTCAAAGTTCGCAGTGAATGGGTGTACTTGTAACGTGCGGTGGATCGCGACGGGCAAACCCTTGATTTCATGCTTTCAGAGAAGCGCGACACGAAGGTCGCAAAGAAGTTCTTCGCCAATGCTTTGTTCAACAATGGCATTCCGAAACGGACCACCATCGACAAAAGCAGAAGCAACGCGGCCGGGATCAAGGAGGTGAACAAGATCTTCAAGCGATTGCAGATACCGGTCAAGATCGACACAGTCAGATCAAGGCACCTGAACAACATAATCGAGCAGGATCACCGATTCATCAAACGGCTCACGAGGCCGATGCTCGGCTTCAAAAGCTTTACCTCAGCAGCGGCGACACTTGCGGGGATCGAGGCAGCCAACATGATCCGAAAGGGGCAGCTTGGCCAGCTGAAGTGTGGTTTTCGTCAGTTTGCTGAGCTCGCGGGATAACTCCGTCCAGACAAGTTTCTCGCTCTGATCCATGAAAAAATTTGCGACAAAGCCCGAATTCCACAATGCCCAACCTAGTAATTCAACCAATAGATGGTTGAACGTCCACCAGCCTCAGAGCGTTTCAATACACCTGCAGCTTCCAATGTGTTTAAATCTCTGGTCGTTGTGGCCGTCGATGCACCGCTGATCTTGCGGTATGCCTTGGCACCAATACCAAGATCGACACGTGAAGGACCCTGTTCAAGCAGCTTACGCAGGACAAGCTCCTGGCGTTCGTTGAGCTTTGTTGCAAATAGCAGAAAGAAGCGATTACGCCGCAAGATGAACTTCGCTTCTTCCCGAGCAAAACCTGCCGCGTTTTCCAATGTTTGCAAAAACCAGATGACGAACTCGGTTGCGTCGATAGCCCCCCTACCCTCTTTCCGGCCAGCCTGTAGCGCGTGATAATACGCTTTCTTGTCCCGCTCGACCTGACGTGAGAACGAGAAAGACAATGCACTGCGTTGCGCAAAAACAAATTCAATTTCCGCCCTTTGTTCAGAATCTAGCGATCAAACAACAGAGTAGGTTCAGTTGCCTGCCCGCTTGACGCCACCAATTTTAAGCTCCTGATTTCAGTATTCAGCGCCCTGTCGGGTATCCCATAGACGCAGAATTTCTATCTGGGTGGGCATTACACGATAGATCAGCGTGAATGGGGTTCGCGGCACTGAAAGCTCCCGCATGTCTCGGCGTGTGTCACTCGGGTGACCTGCATAAGGGTTGGCTGCAAGAGTAAGCTGAATGGCTTTGAGCTGAGCTCGTGCCCTTTCGCTGCCTTCAGGAAAAACTGACGTGTAGTAGTAACGGAACCATTGAATGTCCCGGGCCGTATCTTCGAGAAATACAATCTTCATTGGCTATTGGATTGCCCGCTTGCTACCGGAGCCGAAAGTTCATTCTCGGTATCCCAGCTGTCTATCCAGGCATTCATTTCGTCTGCCGTGATGAACATGCCTTGGTCTGCTTTTTCAACAGCCGCATCAATGGCTGCACGTTTAGCGGCCTTGGATTCTAACATCATTCTAATTGCCCGTACGGCGAGTTGTGCAGGCGGTCGATCTTCGATCGCAGCTTCCCGTTCCAGGGTCTTTCTCAGGTCTTCATCGAGACGGATTGAATATGGGCTGGTACTCATCGCAATCACCTGTTTCCGCAGTGTAGTACAATGTAATACATTGGCAGTCAATTCACAATAGACCGATGGCATGAACTACATCTGTTGTTCTGAACTCATGAGCGTGAGGAGATATCATGGGTATGGCCTGCACTGCCGCGGACTTTTGAACTATGCGCCAACAATGCGGTTGGTTGCATATCTCCCCGATCGATTTTCGAGATCAGTGAGATCAAATAAGCTTGGTGAGATTTTATATTCTCAGCTCGTTGAAAAATATATCCGAGCACCATGAAACGGAGAGCTGGGCCATATGTCGATTTCATAGCATACCAGGTCTGACCAAATCGTAAGTACTCGGCGATATCGTCCATAAGCCGGTCACAATGTGACTGATCCCGGGCAAAGCGAAGTTCCGAGCACAAACGTGGAAAGCTGCGCTCCATTTGATCTGGAGAAACTTGAACATGAGAGTGTTTTTCTTTCTTAACTATCGGATTCAAAGAGTCCTCTTTGTGCCCCTCAATTTTATGGTCATAGGCCCTCATTTTTTCGGTATGAGCCGGTGTTATCTCTGAGATTTCCACAGAGATTTCAGCCAGAAGTTTCCGGAGGACACGCGCATCCGGCTTACGGCGCAGCGCATTGCGCACGGAGGTCATCAAATCTGTGATAGAGCCACCGTCTGCTACAAGCTCTTTCAGACGAGCCAGAGCGGCCGATACCTTGTCGCGGAGTAACGTGAATTCGAGAACGCGGTCAGCATGCTTCTGGGCTTCCTGGAGGAACTCAGCATGCCTTTCAGACAATGGCATCAGGGAAAGACCGGTCGCTGTGACCACCCTGCCCTGTCGGTCTCGGCGTGCCCAACGTTTACCATTTGAGCTCATTACGCGTCGGACAATCCCAAGCTTGGCCAGAGTCGAGATATGACGTTCAACAGTTGGAACGCTGACATGGGCTCGTTTGGCAATCGCGGCGTTGGATGCGAAGCAGATATGCTCATCATCCTGATCGACTGAAATCTGATCTCCTTGCAAAAAGGAAATCATTGCTTTTAGGACGTTGAGAGAAGTGGACTTCAGCCCAAGCGGCTCTCTCGCCTCTTCAACGGCTCGAAGAAGAATCCATTTCTTGGGCGTATAAGTCCCCTGCCCTGTCGCGCTCGACAAGGTTGCTCCATTTGGAGCCAATGTTTGTAGTGTTTTCATTGGTTTTTGTCAGCAGACAAAGAAAACCTGTTCACCCAGAGGCGTTTTTTGTTGTTTCGTGATTCGCGGGCTGTTAGGGTTTAGGTGTCAAATCTATAACCACTAGTTGGTTTTCAGCCCTCGGAGCCTTAGGTTTCGGGGGTTTCTTTTTGCTTCCTCCTTTTGCTCGTTGCCTCATGTAGAGTTAACAGTTGTTAACTCGCTTTTTCCCCGGCGCCTTCTTTGAAACGCTCGTAGGATTCCTGAATAAATTGACCAAGGTTTTCCTCAAGCCAACGCGCATAGGCTTCATTCTCCCCTGATCTTTTGATCGTCATGTTCACTGTGGAATTGCTGGTTTTGATGACAACGTCTGGTGCCGGTCGGACTTCTTGTGCCTCTTTCTTAGGGGTCAAGCTACCTAAGAGCCCGTTCAATCGATCGTCAGAATCAGATGCGTTGAGCTTTTCCAGAATTTTCTTTGCACTAACCGCTGTTATTGCCTTCTTTCGCAGTGTTTCAGCGAGAGCAGTCCATTTCGGGCGGCCAGACTTTGGCGCCGGCCCAATCATATCCCCGAGATCGTCAGGAATGTCGTTGGTGATCCGCTCCAATTGCGACAGTGTATTCTTGGATATCGCAAGTGCTGTGATCGCTTCCGAACGGTCATATCCCTGGTTGAGAATTTCGCGGGCGAACCGAGCCCTCTCATAATAACTGAGATCAACACGGGAAGAGTTCTCCAAACCTTTCGCCTGAAGCGCTTCTTTGTCATCGAGAGTCCGTACCAGCGCGCGTACAGGCTGGTTTAGATGCTGACAGGCCAGGATGCGACGGCGGCCGTAAATAACCTCGAAGTGACCATCTACCTCTTCGGAAGGGCGCAAGAGGACCGGAACCTGTTGGCCGCCTGCTTCATTGATGCTTTTGGCTAGTTCTAGAACAGCTGCATCGACGTTCGGCTCGGCTTTTGAGTTAACAGGTGTTAACTCCACTCCAAGCCTGTCCTTCGGACCCCAAGGCAATATGAGCGAGGTATCGATTTCTTGGATTCCGCCGGCTCCAACACGGACGGAAGCTATGGTGCCTCGTGGAAGCGCGGCATTGGCACGCTCGGTTTTCGTAGGCGGAATGGGCGGGTTTCCGGCTGCCGCCGCAATCGCTGCAGCCATGCTGGTTTTGTTTTGTTTAAGTGCCATTTCAACGGCCCCACGCGGTTTGAATCATGTTCGAGACTTCGTGCCCAACGGCATCCATACTTGATCGGGCGCGGTCATAGGTTGACCGTGTCATTTCTGATCGAACAACTTCGTACATTGTCATTTTCAGCATCGCGGCATCGGCAATCGCCGTGCTTCGCAGCGCAGTTGCTCCGATCACCCGATCCTGAAACAGTGCCCGCATCAGACTTACAATTTGCTGTGATGGGGTATCCGAGGGGTCGTCCCGTGTTATGAGGAACCGGAAATTGTCATGGTCAATCGGAATCCCGGAGTTCTCAAACTCTTCCAAGTATGCCGAAGTCATTTCAAGAAACTGCTGCGTGGAGGCCACGTCCAACATGCTCGGTGTCAGCGGCACGATCACGGATGTCGCCGCAAACAATCCTGCCAGCGTCAAGAAACCCAATGAAGGCGGGCTATCGATAATGACTACATCATAGTTTGCGTCGACTTCTCCGATTGCGCTGGCAATTCGATTATAGAAGGGAACGCCTTTTCGGGCGTAGACAGCGGTTTCCGTTTCAAACTCTGACAGGATCAACTGGGCAGGGGAAAGATCCAAGCCAGGGAAGTAAGTGGTCCGGATGCACTCGGACATCGGAACTGGGTCCTCGTAGCGCAGAGCATCATAGATTGAATTCCCCTCAAACTCGATTTCTGGCTGAATTCCGCAGAATCCGGTCAAACTGCCTTGTGGGTCTAGGTCGATAGCCAGAACGCGATAGCCTTGAAGCGCAAGATAGTGGCAAAGGTGAATGGCTGAGGTGGATTTTGCACTACCACCCTTGAAGTTCATGAGTTGAATAACCTGAAGCTGGTCGGCATCGCGACGGCCGGGAAGGTACTTTCCGGGTTTTCTGGAACTGCCTTCAAGGATCTGGCGCATCGCTTTGATTTCGGCTCCGGAGTAAAAGCGACGGCCGTTCTTGTTGACTTCCGGCTCTGGAAGAGAGCCCTCAGCATGGCCCTTTCGCAAGAACTGTCCGGTTGTGCCAAACAGGTCGGCAACCTCTGTCGCGCTGAAGAGGCGGAGGGTCTTTGACAACTCAGGAGAATACGCCTGAGTTAAGTGGGTCGTCAGTGCGACTTGTAGACGATCAGAGATTTCACGTGTAACGTGAGACTGCGTCGTCGCAGCAATTGGTGTGGTTTGTAGCATAGTTGCAGTTTTCCTGCTCATTTTTGTTTGGTTGCGCAACTTGAGTACATTTAGGCACTCGTATTCCGATTCATGTCAAGAGAAAAATCAATAACTTGTGGGTCGCTACGAAGCCAGCACAAGCGCTCTGAAGTTAACAGCTGTTAACTCACGTCTCCATTGGGTGCTTAAGAAGCGCTTGGAGGTTGCATGGTTACAGTAAAAGTTTGGCTTCGAAGTTCGAGTTCAGAGGGTTACCTGACGTCGACCACTTTGTCCTTATAGCCAAGCGAAATCCTGTCAGAAATACTGCAATGCGCTCAGTTTGCTCAATTTGCAGATGACTAAATCAAATGAGTGTTGAGCCTCACGCCGCTCAAAAACCGAATTGGTGGGGATTCTTGATAGGTGCCGGCAAGTTCACTGACTTGCCAGGGCGGGGCGCCGTCCAGCGCGGCTTGGGTCAGGAAACCCTAACGCAGCCAATGCGGTGAGGTATAATCCTTCGTAGTCCTGTCACCTTCAGTCGGTGTTTGACGATCTTGGCGATGGCGTCCAGGTTGAGGCGGCGTTTCCGCATCCAGCCAGATTTCGAGACCGAGTGAAACAGGGGGTTGTCCTCGATCTGACCCACTTTGATCCAATGCACCAACGGCTTCGCTGCGCGGCCCTTGCACACCAACCGTGGATTCTTGTCTTTTTGGGCGGTCTCAACTACCAGCAGCGACAAATAAATTATGTATTTCTCGTTGAATTCCTTCAGCGACACATCCCCCAAAAAGATCCCGCCGATCACCGAACGCTGCCGTCTACCCGAGGTCAGCCCAGTAACAGGATGATCCGGTCACGGCTGTCCCAGCACGAACCTTGAATGGTGACCATCTGCTGTTCGAGAGTATCACGGATAATCGGATGGGCGGTGTTCGGGGCAAGGAGGTCGGCCCTGTGTTTGGAATTTGCGAAAGCGTAGGGGCGATGGTTAACCCTGCCACGGCGGTGAGCACTTATTTGCTCTGTCAGGCCGGCAATAAGAACGGCTTGATTAAACTACCGGGTGTGGAAACTTCAATTGTTGAACAAGTGCCTTCGTTGGCATATATTGCCAATCAGGAGGCTTAAGCCGTGGTAACCCGCAATGTCGTACTTACAGAAACGCAGGATCAACTGGTGCAGGACCTGGTTGCGTCCGGTCGTTATCAGAACGCCAGTGAAGCGTTGCGCGCCGGTCTTCGTCTTCTGGAGCGGGAAGAGGCGGGACTGGTGTCTCTCAGACAAGGCCTGCAGGAGGGCGTAGCCCAGGCTCAGGCAGGAGATCTGGCAGAAGGCGGCGGTACGGATGCGATCCGTCGTGCCTTTGTAAGGGCACGAACCAAAGCGTGACCAAACCCTTTCGACTGACACGCCGTGCTGAAGCCAGCCTGGTGGAAATTGCCCGATGGACCATCGACAAGTTTGGACGGCATCAAGCCGATCTTTATGAACAAGAACTGATAGCGCGCTGTCAAGCCATCACGGAGGGCAGGGCGGCCAGCCGCAGCTGTTCTATATTGGTAGAGGAGGCAGCTGATCTCAGATATGTACGGGCGGGAGAGCACTTCCTGGTCTACCTGGATCAGCCGGACGCGGTGATCATTGTTGATATCCTGCATTCCCGCTGCGACCTGCCGCGACATGTTTTCACGCTGGCCACGTTAACGGATACGACAGGAAACAAGACATAGGCACAGCAGCCGGAGTTTCCCTCAAGCTGGGAATTCTTTAAGTAGGCAGTATGTGCTCACCCCAATAGATCAGTCGCCGGGTTATCCGCGATGTCCACATCGTCGTAATATTTCTGCGCCTGGGCCATCGAGCGGTGCAGGGAGAGGCGCATGGCGGCTTGGAGTGGGGCACCATCTAGCGCGGCCTGGGTCAGAAAACCGGATCGCAACCCGTGCGGCGACGCAAAATCCTCCGGCAATCCAGCCAATTTCAACCGGTGTTTGACGATCTGATACACCGCATCCGGTGACAGACGGCGTTTCAACACCCGGTCGGCCTTGGAGATTGGCCGGAACAAGGGGCCGTCCTGAATCTCGCCCACTTCGATCCAATGCACCAGCGCCTGTGCGGCGCGGCCCTTGAGCACCAGCCGTGGCGTCTCGCCCTTGGTGGTGGTCTTGGTCTCCAGCAGTGAGATCCAGACCAGGCTTTTCTCTTCGAAATCTTTCAGCGAGACGTCTTCAAACATCAATCCGGTGATCTCCGAGCGCCGTCTACCACCAGAAGCCCAACCCAGCATCAGGATCGCCCTGTCGCGGCAATCGCGGCGGGAACCACGGCAGATGGCCAGCAACTGCTCCAGAATATCGCGGGTAACCGGATGCTGCGACTTTGGGGCAGGGGGGCGGGCCGCGGCGCGGCGGGCTTTGGACCGAGCCTGTTTGACCTGCGGCGTGCCAAACGGGCTGGTCAGGTTCTTCATCCGGTGAAAGGCCAGCCAGGAGGCAATGCGCCGGTCCAGCGTGGACGGCGCCGGGCAGGTGAGGGACTTGCGTAGCCCTTGCAGGATCAGCGCTTCTGCCGTTTGACGCGCGATATCCTCCTCCGGTGCATCACCAAGATCGCGGGCATGGTCGAGGATGAAGGCCAGCGCCGTGGCCTCGCTCTCGGGCCAGCGCAGTGGCAGATCGAACCGGGCCTGTTTCCACGCTGTCACGTAGATCAGATCGCGCTCATAAGCCCTGAGCGTATTGGCCGGCGTGCCGCGGATATAGAGATCACTCAGCGCCTCATGATCGGCCTGCGAGAGAGCCGGGGAGGGGACGGGAAGGTATGGGGCAGGGGGCTTCATGGCAGCCATTCTGCGCGCTTTTCCCAGTGAAATCAATCACACCTGATAAGGGATACTTATCGGGAATAATACTAAACTCCTGAGAGCACCATTATAGTGCGCAAAAAGAAATAATAATGCTCTTTAAAAGTAAAACCTATTGACGGGTAGCATTTTTACGGGGCTCTGTCGCAAACTTTTGACATTGACGATTGTTGGGTTGGCGCGCGAGGGGTCAGCAGCGATAACCAGTCGAAAGTCAGCTCATGATTTCCTTCAAAGGCGTACAATATCCGAAGGATGTGATCCTGTTCGCGGTGTTCTTCTATGTGCGCTACGGCGTTTCATATCGCGACCTGGAAGAAATCATGGGAGAGCGGGGTGTTTTCGTGGATCATACCATGCTGAACCGATGGGTAACGCGATACTCTGGTGCCATTGTTGAAGCAGCGCGTAGACGCAAAAGACCATGCGACCACTCCTGGAGAATGGACGAGACATACATCAAGGTGAAGGGCAATTGGGTCTATCTCTACCGCGCCGTCGACAAACACGGCAAGACCCTTGATTTCATGCTGTCTGATCGGCGCAACAAGCCAGCTGCTACGAAGTTCTTTGCCCGGATGCTGGAAGTCAACGGGTTGCCACGGAAGATTGTCATCGACTAAAGCGGCGCCAATACTGCGGGCCTGAAGGCCATCAACAAAATGCTCAAAGGCTTTGGATGTCCCATTCCCATCGAGATGGTCAGGCGCAAATACCTCAATAACATCGTAGAGCAAGATCACCGGTTCATCAAAAGGCGAACCCGTCCGATGCTTGGTTTCAAATCCTTCAATTCAGCTTCGGCAACTCTGGCTGGAATCGAAGTGGCTAACATGATCCGCAAAGGTCAATTTACGCCCGGACTCCGTCCGTTTCAGCAATTCGCCGAACTAGCTGGTGTCACTGTGCCTTTAATTGCTGGACGCTGGTTTTAAAAAGTTGAGCAAAATCAGTGCTTGATTGTGCCTTTAATTTCTGGACTGTATCATTAATTACCGGACTGTGCCCTTAATTCCCGGACGGAGTGTCCTGTGGATAAGTCGCGTGGGGATGATCTTGTCTAATGAAATAGAGAACCCAGAAGAAAGAGCGCTCGCAGTTGAACGGGCCAATGCGTTGCGTCCAATACTGGAACTTGAGGAGTCAGGGCAAGATATAGGATCGCTACTGTTGGAAGCGGCCAAGATTATGGGCGTTTCGAGAAGCACCGCTTGGGATTTTTACCGCCGTCTTAAGATTAATGATGGGCGCGCGAGCTCCTTACTCCCTAAACGACGCGGTCCGAAGCATGGCTCACGTCGCCTGGAGCCAGATGTAGAAAGCACTATCGAGCGCGTTCTACGTCAACACTATCTCGTTCCAGAACCCCCAAGCTTTCTGAGGATCGTCAGCGAGATCCGGGCAGAGTGCGCGGCGAGAGGCTATCGCCTTCCCACTCGGCGTACGATCAAGTCGCGTGTCGACGCTATGGATCAACGCGAGGTGATGCGGAAACGGAAAGGCGCAAAGGCGGCGAGGCAAGTTTTCGAGCCGAGGGTAGGGGCCTTGAATGTGGAGCACCCTTTAGACGTTGTCCAAATCGATCACACTCTGGCTGACATCATTCTTGTCGATCAATTCGAGCGTAAACCTTTGGGGCGACCCTGGTTGACTCTCGCCATCGATGTCGCGACTCGCGTTGTTCTGGGCGTACATGTGAGTTTTGATACACCGTCAGTCTTGTCCATCGGTTTGTGTCTGCACCATTGCGTGCGAACGAAGTCGATCCGGGCGCCAGAGATACTGGAGGAGTTGTATTGGCCTGCTGCTGGGATTCCGCAAGCCGTTCATGTTGACAACGGGCGGGATTTCCGAAGCAACGCCTTCCAGTCGGCCTGTGCAGATTGGGGAATCTCAATCGAGTACAGGCCACCAGGTCGCGCGCATTATGGCGGCCATATCGAACGTCTTATAGGGACAACCATGGGCGCAGTTCATGTACTTCCGGGAACAACGCAATCATCCCCCAAGGACAAGGGGGATTACGACAGCTCTGACAATGCGGCGATGACGTTGGAGGAGTTCGAGGATTGGCTGCACTTGGAGATATGTCGCTATCACAATACCCGTCACAGCGGATTGGGGAGAGCACCGCTGGCGGCTTGGGCAGATCTCGGTGGTGATGGCGCAGGCAGAAAGGTCGTTGATACCGAGGCGTTACGCATCAGTTTTCTTCCTTCCGAACGTCGTCAGTTGGCGCGAACCGGGATCAAGCTGTTTTCTGTCGGCTATTGGAGCGACGCATTTGGTCCAATGATCGGCAGTGGCGTCGGGAAGGTTACTGTAAAATACGACCCTCGCGATATGTCCCAGATTTGGGCTGTAAATGACGAAGGACGGACCATAGCAGCGCGCTACAAGAATCTGTCGCGGCCACGGATTTCGCTTTGGGAGTCGCGGCGTGCGCGTGCGATATTTCACGAACGCCACCGCGGGACGATCCCGGAGGCGATGCTGTTTCAAATTATTGAAGAACAAAGGCGCATCGCGCACGCGGCAAAGCAGCAAACCCTGGCGGTGCGGCTGGAGGGTGAACGTCAAGCGCGACTTCCTAACGACAAAACCAGACGCGATCCATCCCGCGAGATGTTCGCGATCGATACCAATAATCCGGATCTTCCTACCTACCCGATAGATGACATTCATGGAAACAAACGAAAGACTTAACCTGGTCCGCAGTGACCGGTGGATCGCATTCGATCGCGCAAATATTGTACTCAACAGGCTCACTTCTCTCATGGAGATGCCAAGACAGTCCCGGATGCCTGGCCTTATGGTTTACGGTAGTTCAGGGATAGGAAAGACCATGATCGCTAAGCGAATGGAAAGCCTGTACCCAACTCAATACGAAGCAGATATTGGCGTTACCCAAACACCGATCCTGTTATTGCAGGCGCCACCCGCCCCTGATGAGAGGCGTTTCTATCAGCATATTCTGGCATCAATCGGTGCGCCCATGTGGGGGCGGCACACAGTGTCCGAACTGGAGGTGCGCGCCCTCAGCCACTTGCGCGACATGGACCTGAAGATGATCATGATCGACGAAGTCCACAACTTGCTGGCGGGCAGCTATCGCGAGCAACGGCGTTTCCTGAATATGCTGCGGTTCCTCGCTAATGATCTCTGTGCATCTCTCGTCGTCTTTGGTGTGAATGAAGCGGTCGACGCCATTCGCGGCGATGAACAACTGGCCCGGCGTCTGGACGAGCATTTCTTGCCGTTCTGGGAAGACGATATCGAATTCTCTCGTCTTATCCAGACGCTGATTGCTGCGATGCAATTGGAACGCGGGTCCAGCCTCAGTGTGCATTCGCTTCGAACCATTCTGGGTGTGACAGGCGGTGTTACGTCGCGAGTATTCACAATGGTCAAGGCGCTTGCGATAGACGCTATCGAGACAGGCGAGGAGCGTATCACGGATGAGGCGGTTCAAGCCTGGCAACCGATCTGGGCCAAGCACAGCTGGAACATTCGAAGACAGGCCGTTCCGGCGTTTTAGTGACTATTCTTCCGCTGCCGAGGCGTCCTCCGCCGCTACAAGACGAATTGTTATCAAGTTGGGTCACCCGGCTTGCTGAAGCCAATTATTGCTCTGTTCCTGAATTGCTTGGCTATCTCGGGTTTTCGGGTGATAAGCCGCCGGAGACCAGTCACGATCTGCGAGGTGCAAATTTCGATCGGTTCGGCACTCTGGCTCATCTGCCGTCGAGTGACATACAGGGCATGTTGCTCAAGCGTCGCGCAGGGTTTCCAGTCGAATGTGTGCCCTGTTCAGACTTTCAGTACTGTCCGACATGTACGCGGAAAGTGCCTGGAGTTTCCCTGCGGCACTGGCGCTATGCTTGGTCTATGATCTGCAATTCCTGCGGTACTGGCCTGTTACCTCTCGGCACGGCGCCAGGTGCAGAGTTTCAAGTTCCCTTACGGTTGGAAGTCCGAGCTTTGAAGGGCGCAGCGTGGTTGGAGCAACTGTATTGGCGCGGAAGTCAGCATGTTGTTAGGCAATTGGACTTGGCGCTACAGGTTGTACGGGTACTTGCGCCAGAACTTCGTCACGCGGGGCTTTGCTCCAAATCCCGCCATGACCGGTATACTATGCTCGCTGCTGTTCACCTATTGATGACGCGACCATTGGTGGCCGTATCTATTGCGATGCGTCGTGATCCTTCAGCACGAGATAGGCTACGCATGGCATTCCCTGTTCAACGCAATTTATTGGATCAACTCGTTCACCTTTCATGCAGTTCGCCAACCCCGGCGAAAGATGATCGCAAAATTCAGAAGGCCTGGTTCCCGGCACGAAAATCCGACAACACAACTAAACCCGATTTTCTGGCGGCGGCTAAAAAAGCAATCGAACAACTCGGTGTGAATGCGGACCGTGCGGAGTTGCTCCGATGCGCGGATCGCACCCTCGAAAAAAGTCGCGCTAGCCTGTGGATATCCGAGAATTAAGGGCACAAAACCGGGCCAAATGTCCGGCAATGTATTTGCGTCCAGTAATTAAGGGCACAGTGACAGCGACACATCCAGTCTTTGACGAAATAGATGGAGATCGGAAGTATTTGAATGACATCGTGGAGCTGAACCATCGCTTCATCAAGAGACGCACTCGACCGATACTAGGGTTCAAGGCCTTTGCTTCAGCGGCGGCTACACTGGACGGGATCGAAGTGACGCATATGATCCGCAAAGGTCAACTCACGCCCGGAATCTGCCCGTTTCGTCAATTTGCAGAACTGGCGGCATAAGCCGCAGGTTCGGTTTCAACTCTTCGGTTAGTCAGAAACTTCGCAACAGATCCCGATCTGTGCCAGTTTTTCAGGGCCAAGCTCTTTTCAGTTTGTTGATTTGATGGAAATGGCGGGTTTTCTGGCCATAGTGAAGCTCTTGAAATCAGGAACTCAGGTTTATTGCCAGGATACATCACTGTTCGGTAAATCATCCCTGTGCAGAACCATCACCGCATTTGGTCTACTGGACGGCAAATAGTCAACTGCATCCCAGTCCCAAAGAACGAGGTTTATGTCATCAGGCGTGGCACCCGATGCGAAACTATTCACCAGGACACCGGCATAGCTTTCGTCTTTCAGCCTTTCTGCAACAACGTGGGTTGATGGAACCAGCCCCTGGTGCATCTCGGATTCCCAGTTGTCATTGGCGATGTTTTCCCAAGTGATGCCCAATGCCTGTCTGGTATCCCGGCTGGTCAGATCAACGATATGATGGCAATCAACCGCCAGAAAATAAAAGGTATAGGGTTCTTGATTCAGGCTGAAACGCACCTCACGCGCGGCCGATTCATGAGAAAGCGACGTATAGAGCGCGGGCTCCCCGATCGGGTTGAACCGCCCACCCCGTCGCGCAGCCCCCTCCCCCGATGTTGGCAGATACGACCAGCGCGGTTTGGCGGCACGGATGACGGTACGCTGCACCCTGATGGCATACTTCAAGCGTAACCGCCTTCTAGACGCCGCAGAATATGGGACTTCAACGCTGCGTTTTCTCCATCCTTTACGATTTCCTCGGGCGTGCGTCCGCCAAAACCCACAATGGGTTCAGACCGATACCAGGCATAGGCCATGAGCGAGCTTCCAACGGCCGGTGCAACGGCATTCAGAATTTCGACAAGATGACGCAATGATGTCTGAACTGATACAGATGCCACACGCTGCCGCCGAGACAAGGATTCCGGAGCAATGCCCAAAGTCTCACCGATCTCGCGCTTGGTGGTTTTCAGATGCCGGGCCAGACGATCCGGTGAGATCATCCGGTTTTCTACAAGATCACGTAATTCCATATCGATCACTCCTGTTGCCACAATATATGGGCCAATATCTTGACAATCAAGCCTGCCCGATCCTTTGCGTTGTTTGAGCCAACTGATGGTTTGACCGCTACAATGTTTAGGAATGCCAATGATCGATTTCAAAGGAGTGCACTACCCACGATCTGTAATCTTGTTCGCGGTCTATTTCTACGTTCGCTACGGCGTCTCGTACCGTGACCTGGAAGAGATCATGGCGGAACGAGGAGTGACGGTTGATCACGCGACGCTTAACCGATGGGTCTTAAAGTACTCGCCTCAGGTCGCTCAGATGGAACAGAAAAGGAAGGTCCAGACAGCTGAATCTTGGTGCATGGACGAAACCTATGTGAAGGTTCGCGGTGAATGGGTCTATTTGTACCGCGCTGTGGGCCGTGACGGCCAGACCCTTGATTTCATTCTGTCGGCGAAGCGAGACACCGCCGCGGCCAAGAAAGTCTTCGCCAATGCGCTGTATCACAACGGTATCCCAACGCGGATTACAATTGACAGAAGTCGTAGCAACGCCGCCGGGATCAACGAAGTGAACAAGATTTTCAAACGGTTGCAGATACCTGTTCAGATCGACACCGTTAGATCGAAATACCTCAACAACATCGTCGAGCAGGATCATCGTTTCGTCAAGCGGCTCACGAAGCCGATGCTAGGTTTCAAAAGCTTCATATCAGCAGCGGCGACACTCGCGGGCATTGAAGTAGCCAACATGATCCGCAAAGGTCAGTTCGGATCTTCGATAAGTGGATTCCGTCAATTTGCTAAGCTCGCGGAATAAATCCGTCCAATCAGAGCGCTAGCTTTGACCAACGCCGAAGTGGCAGACGTGCTCCGCAACCTCGCCACGGCTCCACTCGGGATTGAGGATGATGATTTCAGGATTTCGCCTGCCGGTGCCCAAGAGAAGACAGCGTTGCTGAAGAAAGACGGCGATTGGGTAAGGCCCTTGGGCATGACGCCGACAACCCACATCCTCAAAACGCAGCTAGGGGTGCTGCCCAACGGGACCAACCTGTCCGATAGTGTCGAGAATGAGTTCCTTTGCATGACGTTCTGCAAGGCCATGGGGCTTGATGTGGCCGAGGTGGAGATTGCCGATTTCGAGGATGTGCGCTCGCTTGTGGTCACACGTTTTGACCGACGCTGGACCCGCAACGGCAGGCTGATCCGCTTACCGCAGGAGGATTTCTGCCAGGCGCTTGGTTACCCACCAAGCCAGAAGAACCAGATGGATGGCGGGCCAGGCATCGCGGAAAGTATGAAGCTTCTATCGGCAAGCGACGACCCAATTGACGATCGTCTGGCATTTTTCAAGGCACAGGTTGTCTTCTGGCTCCTTGGGGCGACGGATGGTCATGCAAAGAACTTTAGCATTGCGCTTCGTCCGGGCGGCGGGTTTCGCATGACCCCGCTTTATGATGTCCTTACGGCGCAGAAGGCGGCGGCGGACGGGCAAATCCGACATAACCGGATGCGGCTTGCGATGTGTATTGGCGATCAGAATCACTATCGCGTCAACGAGGTGGTCAAACGCCATTTCTTTGAGACGACCAAAGCCGTAGGCTTGGGGGTAGGGTTGGTTGCGACAGCCATAGATGGTCTGCTTGAACGCATTCCAGCTGCGAAGGCAGAGGCAGAACGAGCGGTTCCTGCAGATTTCCCGCGCGACCTACTCGCCCACACCTGGGAAGGTCTAGATGCTCGCGAGGCGGTTCTCACGGTTTAATTGGGAAGTGCCTGTGAGGAATTCCCATCGCCAACAAACGATAGTTTCATTGTCATACCTGCTTAGCCAACTGGACCGAATGCTTTGTTCTGGCACGCAACGCGATAAGACTTGCATTGAGGCGAAGCCTACCAAGGGTGTTGTCACGTTAACTTCCTGCCCACCAAAGAATGCTGATGATCAGATTTCATGCAGCTCGAGTAGCAGCATCCCAGGCATCGAATGCCTCGAGGCGGTTATATCGGATTGTTAAGTCTGAACGACGGCGTGCGGGGACACAGAAGCAATTCCGAACGGCTGAATGGGTGGCCACGAATCTCTGCAAACCTCCCGGAGACCGACGTCCTTGCATCGTCCGTTCCCGCTTGGCGGCGCCATATGAACGCAGCTTGTCCGTGATGATCCGCTTGGGAATGAAACCAAGACGCTTTATCAGGCGGCGCAAAACCCGTTTTGCAGCCCGTTTGTCCCTTTTCGGTTGGAGTATTTCGTCCAACACAACGCCATGCTGATCGACTGCGCGCAAAAGCCAATACTTGCGACCGGAGATTCTGACGACAACCTCATCGAGGTGCCCGACGTCACCTGTACGACCCTGTCGATGTCGCAAATTTCGAGCGAACTGGGGTCAAAACTTGATGACCCAACGCCGGACAGTCTCGTAAGAGGCATCGATCCCGCGCGCAGCAGCATCTCTTCAACTTCACGCAGGCTCAAATTGAAGCGAACATAAAGCCACACCGCGTGGATAATGATCTGAGGGGGAAATCGGTGACGCTTGTAGCTGATGGATGATGAATTCATCGATGTCACTTACGTCCAAATAATATCATCGGCAACCGAACGACGGTTAACGTGACAACACCATTAACGCCATAGTTTTTGACTATCATAGAATAGAATTTCGCTATTGGCGATTGAGGCAACGATCGTGAGAAAAGTGCATCGAAATGAATTCAGATAAACTGCAAAAGCAGGAGACGGCCAATGAAAACTCATATCCTTATCGCACTGACCGCAATCGCACTGATTGCAACATCTACGACTTCTCACGCACAGGAAAATGTCATGGACAACTACACCGCAAGCTACATCACAATGCCAGCCGCCGACGGCCAAACTGAAGCCTTCGCCCGGTTTCTTGCCAGTGCCGCGCCTTTGGTGAAAAAAACTGAGCCGGGAACCGATCTTTGGTTCGCACTTCAAGATCATGACACTTTAGCGATCTTTGACATATTCGTCGATGAAGCAGCGCGGAACGCGCACTTCTCCGGTGTCGTCGCAGGTGCGCTGAATAAGAACGCCGATGCTCTAGTCGCCGGCGGATGGGATGCTGGCGTCGTTGCCAACATATACAACTCGGATGTGCTTTCTGCGAAGGCACCTGTTGATCTCTACAGCGCAACGACTGCCACTTATATCGCTATCGAAGCTGCACCCGGCAAAGCTGACGAATTGGCAGCTCTTTTGACCGCAGCTGGCCCGATCGTTGCTGAGACCGAGCCAAAGACCTTGTTCTGGGTTGCTCTTCAGATCGACGAAAATAATTTCGCAATCTACGACATCTTCGCTGATAACTCAGGTCGCGAAGCCCATTTTGCAGGACAGGTTGCAGGACTGCTTAATGCGCAAGCCTCCGAACTGGTCAAAGGCGGCTGGGACGACGGTGTCGTTACTAATGTGAGCAACTACGAGATCCTCGCGATCAATTAAGATCGTATCGAAATTTCGGAGCCTGGCTATTGATTGCCGGGTTCATTTCTGGTGGCTCGACAAACATCAAGTTCGCTTTGGAGAAGCTGCTTTGCAGCAAGTTACCATTTTAGTGAGTGACCTGTTTAGGCCGTAAGCGTGATCGTGGTAAGCAGGGTAGGGGCCCATGCTGCATAAACTCCGATGTCAGCAGAGAGCCCCAGCTTTCACATTCGCTGCGCTCGAACGAACCGCTGCCGTTCATTTGTGTTGGCCAGAACACCGCGCGGATAGCTGCTTTCATGACGACCTCTGCCACTTCATCGGCAGTCTGATAGATGTCGTCGCCCGCCTGTCGGTTCTGCGTCCCCCTCACGTATTTCTGAAGGATCGACAGGTATTCATCCTCAAGCATCCCACCCGTGGTTTTCTCATGTTTCATAGTGCTGGCGGCAAACTCGGACTGGATGCCACCTGGTTCCACTGTGGTGAAATGAATGCCAAGATTTAGAATAACATAGCAAGCGGTTCTGTGAAACCTTTCTTCAGAATGTCACGCAGGTTCTCCAAGCCGACGACACTATCTTAGTAGTGCTGATATCAACGCATGAGTTGGGTCTAAGACAATTCCGTGAACAAAGTTGCACAGCGCGTGGGGCTGAACGTTGGCACTATCTATCGATATCATTGCAGCAAAGATGATCTGCTCTTCGCGGTGTTTCTGGATGTCAAACGAGACATTTATGCGACCATGATAAAAGCAGCGTCAGAGCACGTTGTTGCAGAGGCGCGTCTCAGGCCAATTTGGTTCGTGGTGAAACATGGTTTTTCAGGCACCTGGTGACTTCAAAGTAGCCGAGCTGATGGGATCAGAGAGACGGGCTCATTTCTGTGACAACGAAGAGGTGGAGCAGATTCAGGCCGAAGTCTTGGACGAGATACAAAGTGGCATAGATTATGGAACTCTTGTCAACGAGAACGTACGCATCATTGAAACAGTATTAGCCTCTCCAGCGATCACCTCGGCACGGCGTGTATTTCTACTGGGGAGTATTCCGAGCCAGAGGAAACCGAATGTATCTTTGCGCTGACATGGCGCAGGATTGCCCCAAAGCCTGTGCCATATCTAGAAAAGTACCGCGGTTGACTAGCGGTGTGGCAGGGCGAGATTTATGCCAGATCCAACAAATAGCCAGCATTCGCACCCGAGACTAATCGTCGTCTCTTCTCAACGATTCTGCAAAACGCGGAGGCCTCCCAAGCTACAATCTCGGGTCTGCATTGCGAATATCACGTCGATTGTCTCTTTATCGAACTAAAGCGCGTCAGACTGCTTGGCGAATGGCGCGTGACATTGCCTGCGCCAGGTCCTGAGGTGCCTCCGACGCAATGACGATCGAACGTTTGAATTTTGGCAGCGGTGGGAAGCCATCCTTCCTTGAGAGGATTTTCATGCCGGGTTCAACATTGCTTTCGTAGATGATGCCAACGGCAAATCCCGCACGGATGGCTGCTTTCTGGCTCATGATTCCCGTGCATTCGAAGGCCACATTGTAAGGGCGCCTGATCTGATCGAGCTTTACCTTTGGCAACTCACCCATCCAGCAGCCATGGTTGATGATGGCCAACGGAACCGATGTATTGCTGTCCAGCGTCATGGATTTTGCAGCAACCCAGACGGCTTGTTGCTCGCGAAACACCTCGCCGGGCGCGGCGCTGGCTGCTGAACAAACCGCGATATCCAGTTCACCCTTGCGGATAGCGTCAGGGAAAACGGCTGTACATCCTGATGTCGCGATCACATCGACGCCGGGATTGGACCGTTTGAATTCTGTCAAAGCCAGCTCCAAGACGCCTTCGTCGAAATCATCCGGGATTCCAACCCTGATACGACCATTGAGCGGCGCTGCAAACAGTGACTGCACCTTTGCCAGCTCCGACAGGCTTCTTCTTGCGATGGGCAGAAGCTTTTCGCCGCCCGGCGAAAGCGACATGCCCTTGCCTTCGCGCACAAACAGCGACGTTTCCAAATCTGTCTCCAACTTGCGAAGCTGGACGCTGATGGCGGACTGGCTTCGGTTCAGGCGAGACGCAGCCAGAGTGAGGTTCCCGCATTCGGCAATTGTCACGAACGTCCTGAGCAGGTTGCCGTCGGTAAATGTGCGTTCGGAATTGTTCATGGATGTATCCATATCATTTCATTTTAACAATTTCCACGCGCGGCTTACATCTGGGCGGCAACGCGCACCTGAAAGGTATTCCCATGGCAGAGAGTGAGAAGTCTCAAATCATCGCAACAGTGACGGATTATTTGGAAGGGATCCGTGACGGGGACAGCGCCCGGATCGCAAACGCTTTTTATTCAAGCGTAAACCTCAACTCGGTCGATCGTGACGGCAATCTGGTCCTGACACCTCGCAGCGTTCTTGAGACACTGGCGACCAGCGGAACTCTTCCGCCCAATAGCAGTGAGATCACCCACATCGAAATCAACAATGACATGGCATTGGTCAAGGTGACTATCGATATGCCGACGCTGAACTATCATGATCTGCTGACCTTGCTGCGTCTGAATGTTGGATGGAAGATCGTTGGTAAAACCTACACCACGGTCATGAAGTAACCTCAACCTGACTAATTGGCGCAGAAAAAGATGAATAGCTCGTCCGTGAACGCTGATCAACCAACATGGCTTGTTTTTGCGTCTGCCGTTTTTCTGGTGATGTGGTCGACTGGCTATGTCGCCGCCAAGTTTGGTCTAGGCTATATCGAGCCGATGACCTTTCTTTCCCTGCGGTTTGCCTGCGTAGTGGTAATCATGGCGGGGCTATTTGTCATCCTGCGGCCGCCCCCGCCCAAATCTCCATCCGAATGGATGCATCTGGCAATTGTCGGCTTCCTTCTGCAGGCGATGTATTTTGGCATGTGCTACATGTCCTTCAATGCCGGCCTGTCGGTTGGAACATTGGCGTTGATCCTTGCGATGCAACCAATTCTAACGGGCCTGATTGCGCCACGCTGGGCCGGTGAAACCGTAAGCTGGCGACAGTGGGCCGGGCTGATCCTTGGCCTGAGCGGGGCAGTTCTTGTAATCACTACAAGGTCCGAGATCGCCACACCCTCGCCCATTGGCTTTGTATTTGCCTCACTCGCCCTGATCGGTATTACGGGAGGATCATTGTGGGAAAAACGATTTGGGGTGTCACATCATCCGGTAACTGCGAATCTGGTGGTGTTCACGGCAGGTTTTCTGGGCGTTGCCCCGTTCATGTTGGCATTCGAAAGCATGCAGATCATCTGGACGTGGCAGCTGGTTGCATCGCTCACCTACCTTATAATCGCCAGTTCGCTTATCGCCATCGGGCTGCTGCTGGCAATGATCCGGGCGGGTGAAGTGTCGAGAGTCTCAGCGCTCTTCTTCCTTGTCCCGCCCATGGCTTCCACCGTCGCTTGGCTTGTGCTTGGAGAGGTTATGCCTTCGGTCGCCTGGTTGGGGATGGGGATCGCGGGGTTTGGCGTATTTTTGGCGACAACGAGATCGCAAGAGACGTCTTAGAATTCTTCAAACAAATAGGAGCTGAAAAATGTCATCCATTGAGTTGAAGCAGAAAATCGTCGCGAGCGACTCTCCCTTGATCTCCATCGACCAACTAGAAAAGTTGACCGGAATACCGGGTGTTAAATGCTTCGATGTTCGCGGCACTTGGAAGACTCCGGCGCGTGCTCTGCCAGATGACTATGCTGAGGGACATATTCCCGGGGCCGTGTTTCTGGATTGGACGACACACTTCATCGACCCTGACGAAGCGATCGATCTCGCGTCCGTGGCTGATCTGGACGGCGCAGAAAAATCCTTCCGATCCCTGGGTATCAATGGAGGTGATCTAGTGATCCTCTATGACAGCTACCACCACATGCATGCTGGGCGTATCTGGTGGGCGATGCGGTATTGGGGCTTTACGGATGTTCGCGTACTGAATGGAGGTTGGAACCACTGGCTTGCATCAAACAAGTCGGTTTCCACGGATGTGATCGAAGTCGCATCCGGAGATTTCTCTCCGCAATGCCAAGGTGATTGGCGGATCGGCCTGGCGGATTTCGTGGACACACATGCCGCACATGGCGTCATCGACGCACGCGGGCCGGTTAGCTTTGCAGGTACTCCCGGTGACCCAACCACAGGTCATATCCCCGGCGCGCTCAGCCTTCCGTATTCTGATTTGATTGATGGCGAAACAAGTTGCTTTCTTCAGCCTTCCGCGCTGATCGAAATCTTTGACGAACGGGTGCCTGAATGGCGAAACTCTCCTATCATCACAAGCTGCGGGTCCGGTTATGCCGCAACGGTCACACTTTTGGCCCTGACGGAACTAGGCGTCAAAGCCCAACTATTTGACGGTTCATTTTCAGTCTGGAAACAGGACCCGAACCGGGCAATTGAGCAGTCGCTTTAGAAGCAAGGATCATCAACATGCCGCTGAGCATTACCAAAGGAATGGGGCACCGTTGATCAATTCAACCGAGCATTTCGCTAAAGCCAGCTTTAGTGCCGACACCCCAAACGAGTTGCTCGCGCAGAATGGTAGGGTAAAGCTCAACGAAAACATGTAGTAAGGCTCAGCGACTGTCTGGTTTCCTTACCTCATCGGTACTAGCGTGATCGTTCTTGTTGTTCTGCTAGCGGCTCATTGACGTTTCCTGCGTTGCATTAAGCTCGATAAGCAGGCAAGGGCGCGCGGTCTTGGAGTTCAATCATTCTACGCAGCATCGCCTCGGTCAGCGCGTGTCGGGCATCTTTGCTTGAACGATCGTCAAACAAGTTCACGACCTCTTCCGGGTCGCGTTTCAGATCATACAATTCGTTCCACCCCTCGTCTTCACGAAGTGACATTCGATATCTGTCTGTTACCACCGTTCGCACCCGCTGTGGGCGTTCAAAACCTGTCATAGTGCGCTGACTGTCTTCTTCGACGATGATTGCCTCAGGTGGTTCGGTTGTGAGCAAATCACGTCCCTGTATACCGTTGAAAGGGGTTATCCCGGCCCTGGCGAGGATGGTGGCTGCAATATCGATGGAAGAGCCTAGGCCCATTTCTACCTTCCCGTCAGCCGAAGCCGCTGGATCTTTCCAAATGAACGGCACCCGGATGATCCCTTGAAAGTGTAGCAACAGCTTCAGCATCAGGCCGTGATCGCCCATGTAGTCCCCGTGGTCCGAGGTAAAAATCACCACCGTGTTGTTCGCCAACCCCAACGCCTCAAGTCGCGCCAGAACCCGGCCAATGGCGTCGTCAATCATGGTGATCATGCCATAGGTCAATGCGATAATGGCTCGGGCTTCGTTCTCGGTCACGACAAACGGGTTCTGGTTGTCCCTTGGATCGGTTCCCTTCTTCATCGCGTCGCGCATCGCTTTGATGGGGGGCAGGTCGCCCTTGCCAAAGGATGCAGGCAAGGAAACATCTGCGGGATCGTACATGTCCCAGTAACGCCCGGGCGGAGTGAAGGGATGATGAGGATCAGGAAAAGACATTTGCAGAAAGAACGGAGCGTCCTGTTCTGCGTGTTGAGTCAACCAGGATTCTGAGCGTTCGGCAACCCAAGACGTGGAATAAAGCTCTTCGGGGACCGCCGTTCTCCAGGCCTGTGGTGCATCTATCCGATTGCTTGGAAGCGCATTTCCAGGGCCGGTTAGTCCATCGAAGTCCGGGTGCTGTTCGCGGGCCCAAAGAAGATAGTCACCAGAGGCTTGATCCCCGTGGTCGGCGCACACTTCAACATGACCGAACCCGTAGAAATCACCCTTTAACCGCTCGGCCAAGGGTGTATCCCACCTGGGTGCGACTTCCAGATCATAATCGGGTGAATGGCGGTTGTTCTTGTACGCGTCACGCAGGTGCTGGGATGGGGCGGACGCCCCCTCTTTGGCTTCAAACTTCTTGGTTGCGGGCAGACCGGTAAAGCTCTGCAAGTGAGATTTTCCAATCAGTCCGGTATTGTATCCGGCGTCGCGAAGCAATTCGACAAAGGTGGTGTGATCTTTTGAAAGCGGGATGCCGTTATGACGCGCCCCGTGCACTGAGCACATTCTCCCGGTCATGATCGAGGCACGATTGGGCATGCAAATCGGGTTAGCAACATAGAACCTGTCCCAACGAGTGCCCCCTTCAGCGATCCTGTCGATGTTCGGAGTTCTTACAAGTCTGTTGCCATAACAGCCAAGGTGATCGGCCCGGTGCTGGTCCGTGATGATAAACAAAAAGTTGGGTTGTTTTGTCATTGGGTTGCCTCGGTTTTCGTTGCCGCAGACCGGCCCGCACGGACATCAAATGCTATGAGTGCGAGGCCTAGCGCAACGGCAGGCAAATGGAACATAGGCTCGGTCACAAGACAGGCGAACGCAGTCACAAAGCGGACCACGATTTCCGGCACGGACAATTTGCGCCGATCAAATCCGGACAAAGCCGAAGAAAACAGCCAGATGCAAAAGCAAGTGCGGGCGACGATCCACAGGAATGGCAGCAAACTGAATTCCTCAACGATCAGGATTGTCGGGTAGAACGCAAAGACGAACGGGATGATGAATTTGGCCATACCCAGCCGGAACGACATGAATGCGGTCATCAGCGGATTCGCCCGGGCGATTGGTGCCGCTGCATAGGCCGCGATTGCGACAGGTGGTGTCAGTGAGGATGCAACACCATAGTAGAAAACAAACATATGTGCGGTCAGCATTGACACTCCCAATGCCTGGATCGCCGGGCCCATCACGAGAATGATGATGAGGTAGGCGGGTAGTGTCGGCATTCCCATGCCGAGGATCAGTGCCCCAGCCATGGCAACAAGCAGAGCAGAGAACAGGCTTTCGCCCCGGATCGACGCGATTATGTTGGCCAGCTTCAGGCCAAGCCCGGTAGAATCCAGTGACCCGACAAGAATTCCGATGGCAGCAATGGCAATCAACAGGGTTGCTCCGGCTTCCGCCCCTTTGAGAAAAGACCGCCAAATCCGTGAAGGATCTCCTCTGACCTCAGGATTGATGACGGAAAGCCCCAACAGAGCGACGACGGCATAGAACCCGGCAGCGGAGGTGGACAGGCCGAACAGCAGTGACCCGATCACGACAAGAATGGGTCCGGCAAACAGCACTGAATTGATCATGTCCGTTCGGGTAATGTGGTCATCTACGGTCATTTCTTGAACTTCGATACCTTGTCTGCGCGCCTCGACCGTTACGGCTGAAAACAAACTGAAATAGTAAAACAATGCGGGGAACAGAGCCGCGATGATAATGTTGAGGTAGCCAACCCCGGTCAGATCGGCCATCACAAGCGCCGCTGCTCCCATAATCGGCGGCATGATTTGACCGCCCGAGGATGCCGTTGCTTCGATTCCCGCCGCGAATGTCGGTGAAAATCCTCGCTTCTTGATCATAGGAATGGTGAATGTACCGGTTCCGACGATGTTCGCGACGGTCGAACCCGACATGGTGCCAAACAATGACGAGGCCAGAATAGCGGCGTGAGCCGGACCACCTCGCGTGCGGCGCGTGGCCAGAAAAGCAAATTTCAACAGGGTATCGCCCGCTCCTGTACCTTCGAGCAATACGCCGAAGATGATAAATATAAAGACAGTACTGAGCACGATATTGGTGATCGAACCGAAAACACCCTTGTTGGTGTTGTACCAGAGCGCTTCGGCGACTTCTTTTAGTGAGAAACCGGAATGCGCCATAATGCCAGGCAGATCTTGCCCGAACAAAAGATACAGGACGCCAAATGTACCGACCGCGAAAAGGCCCCATCCCCACAGGCGACGACAGAGCTCGAGCAAGACAACCAAACCTGCGAGCGCAGGCAGCGCATCCTTGGTAGTGACATCATATAATGCCGTTTCCATTTCTGTCTGAACGAAAAGGAACGACCAGATCGACCAGAGCCCGGCGACGACCAGGGCAGCATCAATGGCAAGGTATAGTTGCGTCGATATTCCCTGATCGGCCCGACGTGTTTGCGAAACCGCAACGGCGATGATCAGCGCCAAGGCAAATCCGATGGCCCGGTGCAGTTTCGGGTCAATCAACCCAACGCCCGAAGAATAGAGTGTAATGAGGCCAAGTGCTAAACAAGCAGCCACAGAGGCGGCAGAGAACAGCCGCAGGGCGAAACGAACGAGAGGGATCGCATCCGTCATCAGATCATCTTTCAAAAAGTGCGTTTGTCGGCCGAGCTGAAAATCCGGCTTGTCGGCGCATCAAGAATCGGGGTGAAGTTCGTCGGGGACTGAGAACCCAGCTTCCTGGTAATAGCGCAAGGCGCCTGGGTGCAGCGGAACATTGACCGAAGTAAAGGCGCTCTCTTTTGTCACGTCCTTCAGGAAGAACGCCGTCGCATGAACCTCATCAAGGTTCTCCCAGAACGCTTTAGTCGCATCGTATACGACGTCATCAGATACACCGGCATGGGTGCCAACAAATTGTGTGAAGCCAAGTGCGGTGATCTCTCCATCAGTCAGCTGGCCTTTGTAGACGTCACCATCAAACCGCATCATGCCACGCCCGGGCCGACCAAACAGCGCCATCATCTCTTCACTGTCAATCTTGTCTTCGGGGATGGAAAGAATGCGGAACTCACCTGACAGGCCAAACCGTTCGATGTTCGCGGAGCCGATTTCCGCCGGTCGCACCATCATGTCGATCTTGCCATCTGCAAGTGCTGCGTACCCTTCACCCCAGTTCAGGCGCACCGCAGTATAGTCTTCGCCCGGCACATATCCCGTGATGATCTTGATCAACGCTTCCGACGTAGCCGAAGCCGAACCAGCAGGCGGCCCAGTAAAGACCGTCTTACCCTTGATGTCGTCCCATGTTTCGATGCCCGAGCCGGAAAGTGTGACAGGATGGTACGCCCCGGCCTTGAAGCCAAGAATAGCGCGGATGTTACTTGCGAATTCTGGCGCACCCTCAACCTTTTCGTACATCCTCTTTTGCCCAGCCATGAGATTGACAAGAGACGGTACGGTCGAGAAAAAATCGATATCACCCTTGCCCCCTTTGAGCATCGACTTTGTAAGTGTTTGCCCCGCATTCACCTGAATCTCGACACCTACCTTTCCGGCCTGGTTCGAAAAGGCGACAAACATGGTGTGCACCGGGTCACCAACCCCGGCAGTCTCACCTTTGAAAATCTCTGCCGAGACAACTCCAGGCAGCGCCATTGCAAGTGTGGCAGCCAGAATGATCCGGCTTGGTAATTTGAAATAAAGCATTGTGTCCTCCCATAGACGTTGCCTCGAGACTATCTGTTTTAAACTATATGGAATAATCAAACATTCGGCTCTATACATAACAATCAGATATGAAAATAGATCCCAAGCACCTGGCTCAGTTGTCCGTTATTGTCGAGGCTGGCTCTTTCCAGTCCGCTGCCAATCGGCTTGGCACAACCCAACCGGCGCTCAGCCGGAATATGAAGACCCTGGAAGCCCGCCTGGGTACATCCCTGTTTCAAAGGGAGGGTCGCCGATCTATTCCTAACAACTTAGCTCTGCGGCTGGCTCGAAACGGGCTGGCGATCCGTTTGGCCGAAGAGCAAGCAGGTATCGTCGCGGATCAAGCAGCAAAAGGCTCCGTGGGCGAATTGCGTATCGGCGCACCGCCGATTGTGTCGGGAAGGTTTCTCAGCAGCGTTTTAACTGAATTCATTCGGGCCAACCCTAATTGTAGTGTCGAGATACGTACTGGATTGGTCCATGAACTTCGGACAATGTTGAAGCGCGGCCAAGTTGATCTCGTCTTCGGGCCAGAGAACCTGGCGGAGCAAGTTGATGGGTTGGAATTCGAAAACCTCATCGATGACGGCGTCAGAGTAATGTGCCGAGTAGGCCACCCGCTAACGTATCGCAAACAAATCATGTCATCTGATCTCGAAGCCCAGATCTGGCTTGCGCATTCACGAGGTAGCCTACTGAGGCAACAGACTGAAGCAGCCATGATCGCCTCTGGTGTTCGGTCAATGCAGATTGGCTGTGAAACCGATTCAATTCGCTCGGTGCTAGAGATCGTTGCCGAGACTGATTTGATCACCACGATGCCAATGGCGACAACGACACCTTATCTGGAAGACCGTCTGGTTTTTTTGCCCTTTGATCACCCCCAGTTCTATAGACCCCTTGGAGCGATCCGAAGGACGAACTCTTCGTTAAGTCGTTTAGAGACCCGTTTCCTCCAACTATTGAGGCAGAGATTTCATACGACAGGTTAAACATGATCTCTGTTTAGAATTAGGGAGTGATCTCTAAACTCAACCCACCCGATGCTGACTTGGGCACGATACCCGCTACCAATGCATCGGGAACTGTAAAATTTGACTGTCAATGTTGGCTTGGTGACAGCGAAAAGGAAAAGGCTGCCGAAACGAGGTTTGAACAAACCCAAACGCGGAAGGAATACTCTTCGGGCTAGGTCACGGCCAGCTCTAAAGGGTGCTATCGATAAGGTGGGTCAAGAAATTTCGAATTAATACTCTGCGGTCTGGTCGCTGAGTAATACAACCGAATGGCGACTCGCAGACAAGAAGAAAACCGCCACGTGGGCGGTTTTCCTAGGCGATACGTAAGGGCAGTTCTGGGTATAAACCGACCGCGAGCTGTTTACGATGCGGCCTGGTTACAGACAGTTTCACCCGCCTCGGTTTTGGCCAGTTCTGTGCCTGCCGGGCAGCTTGGTGTGCCGAACTTGTCATATTCGGGTGCAGTGTAAACCGGCGTAGGTTCTTCTGGCTGCGAGCATGCAGCAAGAAGAAGGGCAATTGCGCAAACGGCAGAAAATTTGAGTCCCATGTCCGTCAATCCTCTATTAAGCTTCTGATATTACGAAAGAATTCGAAACCGGCGCCTGGATACGGCCTCTTCCACTACTGCCGGCCCTGGCGGTTTCTAGATCATGGTTCATTGGAGAATCCCTCTTGTTGTGGCTGTATTGACATCAGCCGGATTTTCGAGATCAAGCTGATGCGCCTGTCTCTTGGGTTTGGGAAGAGAACAAACTTTCTTCCCACTCTGTACGTCCTCAATCAACTCAGAGGCCGTATTCTTGTTTTGGGACTTTCTTAGATTGATCCCGGTCCAGCGATTGATCGGCCGAACAGTACCGTCGGGAATGCGGCATAGGCTTGTGGCGATTTCATTTGGAACGTCGTTGTGCGGAATATCTATTAGAACAACACGGATGTCGTCATAGGGCGAAATCCAATCGTTGAAGAAGAACCTAACTTCGCAGTTCCACTCGCTTTCCGCAAAAGCGCGGCTTGCCGCATGAATGTCCGTCTGGGCGTTTTCAGACAGCCAAGCCCATGTGATTGTCGCTGTGGGTATGTCGTCATTCAGGTAAAAGCGCGCTTGGTTACACCAGAGCGGAGGTACAACTTCTATCTCGAGATACTCGCCCATCTCGATATTCTGATGATATTCAGAATGAGCCAGAAGCTCGTTGGCAGCGCCAACACCGTAATAGTAATCGGCAATCATGCTGGCTCACCCCGTCCGTGAAGGTCATTCGAGTTTGCAGGTTTGCGTTTTTTGTCCAGTAATCGCTGTAATCGAACATGCCCACCGAACGGTGTGGTTAGCTGTGTAACTTCAGATGTGTTGTCGATGTACCGCCTAGCCCAAGTCGCGCATCCCATTGGCCGCTGATTTTCTGATAGCCAGATAAGAACGGTTTCCGCGAACAGGTGAGCCTGAAGCGTAGTGTAGTAGCCTTGAAGCTTCGATCTCTCCTGATTGTTGTTTGCCTCAATATCTCGGTAGAAATCCAGTTTCGATGTGTTTTTGTTTGGTTCAGGAAGCTTGGGGAAGTAATAGTTGAGCTTAGCGGCTTGTGCTGCCATCTCCTCTATCGGCAGATGCTTCATTGCCGATACTCCGCTCGAAAACAAATCTATCAGAGAGATGCTGTCGCTGGCGAAGAGACGCACCGCCGATAGCCGCGCAAGAGGGTAATTCATGTAATAGTGATATGGCGTATTCAAATTTAGCAATCCGTCAGCCAAACTATCCAGATTACCTAGCAGGTAGGCTGCGTTCTCTTCCGCCCAGACTTGTTCCAATGCCAGGTGAAGGGCGGGATCATTCTTTTGCACAAAACGCAAAAGAAGTAGTTCTGCAATGAATGCGCAGGTTTCGCGTGCAATGGGAGGCATTGTGTCATGGCCAGAGAGTATGATCTGAAGAGTATGCGCGGCCTCGTGGGCCAAACACATCAGGTCTTCCGGTCGCGTCCGCCAGTCCATCACAATGACGGGCGGTAATACCGAGCCCCGATCTACAGTCTGCGGTCGATAGACTTGCCCTTCTGTCAGTGATTTGAATTCGCTGCATTGAAGTATCTTCGCAACACCTGAATTCTCTGGGAAGCCCGCAGCCAAAGCAGGGACTACATAAGTCTTGAAACACTCTTCTTGGCTTCTGAGACGTGCTGCAGCAGTTTTCGTAGCGGGCAATTCTTCAGCTTCCAACAAATGGTCTTTCAATTCACCCATGTAGTGGGCCGTGAGCACATTGCGCAGCGCGGATGCTTGCAGGTCATGTAATGCCAACCAGTCGGAAATCGTGAACACGTTAGAACCTTCAAACCAACAAATTTGACAAGATTTTGACGAATATATTCAGGAGTTCAGCACGCAATCGCACCACCTGTAGTGAAACCTTTTTTCATAACTCCGACCGCCTCGCGTGGTATTTGCTATTAAACACATCCCACGACATCGCGCCGAAGCGCCAATTCCTAGTTTCTATTTTACGATAGGTTTGAGCTATGGATCGGTGCGGAGATGCAGAACCCAGTTGGTAGTATTCAGTTGAGCTCTATGAATAATCAATAGAAGAGGAATTCGAGATCTGGTTGATTGGATCAGTCAGATGAGGTTACTCAAGGCCGTAAAACTGGATGTTCGCAGGCTCCGAAGCCGATGGGAAAACCATGGCTACGCCTTCACTTTGATCGAAACCGCCAAGCTTAAGGGCGTCGATTACCACGTATGGCTCACGTGGGTGCTTGTCAAATCGTTGACCACAAGATCACGCGTCTCGACGAGCTGACACACTGGCGTTGCGCTGCTCAAACAGCGTAACAGGTCATGCCCTGGCCAAACAGGTTAAGTTTAACGGGCAAGCACATTCATTCAAGGTATCGCCGACCATTTCTATAATATAACCCTTCCACGGCGAGTTTGCTGCACCGCAGTGGCGACCGCCTTGCCATCGCCCTTGCTGAGCGCGTAAAGCCCATAGCCACTGGTCGTCTTGATCTTCCCTCCTCGGGCACTTGCGCCGTCACCATGGTTTCGCTCGTCACGTTATCGATTCCAAGGCATTTTTTAGCTGAACTCCTACAGCTTCGAAGTTTCCTGAAGTCATGTGTTCAAAGATCACGCTGGTCAATCCGCTTGTCATATAGCTCCAAGTTGGTTTATCGGTCATCGGTTTTGGCAGATCGGACCAAAGCAGTTTGCAAGCGTTCTTTGACGTCTTCGCTTGGCTCAGCGATGAAAGGCAAGGCAAAACAATTTGCCCTTTGTGGGCCTTTTCCGCATGTTGAGTACTCTAGGCAAGCGTCACAACGTTTAGAGTGAATGCCCAAACCCATTATTATGTTTCAGCAAAACAGACGACGGCCAACTAGTACGAATGATCAGCCGATCATCCAGAATTCTCTAAAGGCTAACGCGAAGAGAGAAGGGGTAGAAAGTGGCTGATCAACACCAAATAGCGCAGCATGACCTTGACCAATGGCACGAGGTTTTCGACCGGAAACCACTCGATCAAAATGGCCTTACCAAAGCCCAAAAGCTAGTCTGAAAAGCCACGATCCTTGGCGCGGCTTGCTTTGAGATGGTACCAATTCTAGATCAGAATTTGAATGCCGCTTTGAGAGTAAGTGTATCAAGATCGACGTCAATATCTATATCATTGTCAAACGTTGCACGCCGCGCGAGGTACTCTGCCCCGACTACGAAGTTGTTACCGAAGTCGAAATCAGCACCAACGCCAAAGTTAAACCCGGTGGCATCGTCGTCATTTTCTGAGACGCGCGAGAAGCCTGCTACACCATAAATCAAGGTATTGTTGACCGCGTAACCAGCACGACCTTTCAGATCCAAGAGATCAAAGTCTGTATTGAACTCTCGTCCATTAAACTCGAATTCAAGATCGGGGGCTCGTAGGACAGCTACTTCGCCGCCAAAAACGAAATCGCCATTTTGCACATGGTAACCGCCGAACACGCCAAGAGTAATGCTCGAGTCAGCCTCAGAATTCACGGAAATGTCACCCGCTTGGGCGGCCAGCTCATTTGTAATATTTGAGCCAAGTGAAAGGCCACCATATGCGCCGCCCCAATCTGCAAGCGCATGCGTTGGCAAGGCGGAAGCAAGCGCCAACAGAGCGGATTTTACATAATAAGTCATTGATAAACCTCCAGAAGTGAGATCGGCTAGGTAATGTTGAAGTATCTCTTCACCAAGATGAATTCTGTGGCGCTGCCACATCCAATTTAAATTGGAAGGCTATCGATGTTGATCTGGCTCGCATCCTGAACGCGATAGCGATGAGCGGATATTTGAAGTTGTACTCCCAGCCAGCGTTGCGAAGTATTGCTGTTTGATTGCCCGTAAGTGCGTCCAATCACCCCGATCCAGCATTAGAACCAGATAGCTGTATTGGAAAATACCGGAATCCTATATTTAGATAGGCACCAGCTATCGTGAGGCGCGCACATGTCAGACTTTCATTCTGTCAACACGGCCTAGTGGGATGTGTTGCAAACTCTGTTGCCCGGTGGACTGGCGTGTGAAATTTGAAGTTTGTTCCCGCCGAGCAGTTTTCAAACATGTTTTAGTGTGATTTCATTGAAGGGCTGCCAGTTCCCCAGAGCAGCAGTATTGTAAGTTGTGTACTTCTATCTGCGGTACACAGTATCCTATCGTGACTTAGAAAAGATCAGGCCGAACGCGGTGTGCGGGTTGACCGCGCGTCTCCAACAGGTGGGTTGTAAAGTATTTGCAGTTGGTCGCTGCAAGAGCGCAATCGAAGAAGCGCTCAACACAGAAATCCTGGCGTATGGACGAAACCTTCGTGCGAGCTCGTGACAAGTGCATGTATTTCTATTGGGCAGGAGACATGCTTGATCTCATGCTGCCTGGGCGGAGGAATGGTGCGGCCGCGACTATGTTCTTTGCAAAGGCTTTGGCTTCAAACGGCATCCGGGACAAAATCGTGATCGACAAGAGTGGCGTCAATGGGGCAGGCATTCGAGGGGTGAACCAAACTCTGAAGCGATTTGGTTGCCCGGTCAACGTACACACAGTCATATCGAAGTTTTTGAATAACATGATCGAGCAGGATCATCGGTTCTTAAAGCGGCGTGTTCGCCACATGTGCGGTTTCAAGTCTTTAGGATCTGCCTCCGCTACGTTGGACGGCATCGAGGTAGCGAACATGATCGGAAAACGTCAATTCCCCCGCGCTAGGATTTCTGGCTTTCAGCAATTGTCTAAACTGGAAGGATAAATGTGACCAGCGGGAGGTGGACTATAGCCTTGCTAAGAGTTTGCGACACAACCTAAGTTTGTGCCCGTTCGAGGGATGAGGATTGAAAGAATGAGGCGCTCAAAGAATGCCTATTCCTCCTGCTACACCGGGTGTTGTGCCAAATTTCTCTCCGTTGCAGACGCCAGCTTGATTAACACCTAACCAGCAGCATGAACCCCTATTGTCGACACGCTCAAGCGAAGTTCTTCGTATTTTGCTCCATCGGCAAGGCGTTTTTTTTTGATCTGGAGTACTCTTGGCGCAGGATGAATATTCCTGTCTGTATTCCTTGGGTGACAATTCAAATTCCCTTTGGAAGGCGCGGGTGAAAGACTGCCTTCCTGAGAAACCAACTCTATGCGAAAGAGCCTCAATGTTTGTACCTTCACCTGATCTAATAAGTTCAGCCGCCTTCCTGAGTCTTGTTTTTTGGACTAAATACCGAGGTGAACCTATTGTACGACAAAGTCGATAAAGTGTTGCTCGAGACATGCCAGTCGCTGCGGCGAGGTTTTCAGGTGTCAGGTTTTGTTCATTGTAGTGCTTTTCAATGTAGCTAAGCACTACGTTCAGCCTGGACTGACTTGGTATTTCTGTGCTGTTCAAATCTCGAATCATGTGAAAACGGAGTGTGTCGATGGTAAGCTGGCGAAGATGACTGAGCATCTGAGCAGCTTCTGCATCGGGGGCAGATTTAAGTTCTTGGAAAATGCATATTATCAACTGACGCAGCGTATTGGATAGTGAGCTATTGTGAATAAACTCGCCGCCTTGGTCGCGTATTAAGGGAAGTTCACTCAGTACGTCGTTGCGGTTCAACACCAGATTCAAGCTTTGAAATCTGGACAAGTCTGAATAAAAGGGTCGCTGAAAATCGATAATTCTCAGATCTTGAGGTCCAGCAACGCTTGTGTTGTTTCCGAAAATGGCTGCACTATCCGTTCCAGCCGTGCGGTAGTGTAAAGACAATCGATCCGACATCGCAGTCGCCATAGATTTTTTTGTTACGCGAACTTGCAGTGGATTCCCGAAAGTTGCGCTCTCCAAGGCAATACTCGGAACACTATAGCGCTGAACTCTAAACTCGAACGGTGATCTTGTGGGTTCTCGTCGTTCCACCAGCATTCCGGACATAGGTGCGAATTCTTCGCGCAAAAACTCAAACTGGTCTGAAGACCGCCAAGCGATCGAATCCAGATTGAACGAGTTAACTACTCCTCGGCGTGCCATTATCGATTGTCTTTCCGCAGCTTCAAGCGTTTGAGACTGATTATCGACCTAGTGTTGCGCAAGGTATTCGGGATTTCCCGTAGACTATCATAGAAGTGAGCGACGTTTTGTACTGGAATGGGGAACAGAGCAAAAACCTGCCGATGTGAAACGTAGGTAGCCCTACCCCGGCGCTTAAGCGGTGTGGGACATGGTGCTGTAAAGGATGGATGTCGGCGGATCCATGCTTTTCATAGTCGCCGGCGCGGCGTGATAAAACGCAAAGCCCTCAACTAGATGCAGTATTGGCCTGTGCAAGGAATGATCATGATTTGTGCTTTGCGATGATTCGCCTTGCCAAGAGCTGTGACCGTTACGGTTACTACATGGTTTTTGAACTGTTGCGGATCATAGGCAGGATTGTGAATCACACGAAGCTGGAATGCCTCTGGGCAAGGCAGGGGCTGCAGCAACCGCAGCGTCACAAGAAACGCAAACGGCTATACCACCACTACCGCAAAATCATTTGGCTTCGGCCATCCCACCCCAACCACGTTTGGCGTGTCGATTTTGTGTATGACAAGCTGTTGCCTTGCTCATTGTGGCTTCATCATATTCTCGAGTTGGAGCCTCCGGTAAACCCGGTGCGGTTCAAGCCGCGTCATCAGATGCGGGGACCATACGACTTGTAGACCTGCACAAATGGTCAAGCAGCGTCGGGGAGCTGGTGTTTTGCCCGACATGATCAGCCGTACTGCATTCATGCGCTTCTGTGGGACTGAAACTATATTGTTCTTTGAACTGCCGACTGAAGAGCGACATGTTTGTGAAACCGTGTTGATATGCAATTGTGCTTACAAATCTATGATCTGTCTCGTCTGACAGAGCCTTGTAACAGGCTTGAAGCCGGACAGTTTTGATGTATTTGGCAACACCGCCGTGCTCCTCAAAGACATTGTAGAGTGTGCGGCGGGACATACCCAGTGACTTGCAAATAAAATCTACGTTGAGTTCCGGTCGAGCTAGGTTCTTGCGGATAAACTCCCGGGCGATCGTGAGCCTGCTCGCATTCAAGGCCGGTGTCGCGTTATGAAGATTATCCGCTGTTGGTTCGAGCGACGCCGCGAGTAGATTAGAAAAAGACCTTGAGAGAATTTGTTTTTGATCTTCGGATATTTTGTGTGCTTCATCGACGAGTGTCGAGATAAACGTTCTAAGCAACCCCGTCAGGGAGCCATTGAGCACCGAACGATTGGCTTCATCAAGAGATGGCGCCATCCAGGAAAACTTATCACGATCAAGTCCTACAGATACATAGCTCTGTCCTTCCCAACGTGATTTCCATGGTTGTGCATACGACACGAGCATTAATTCCCCTGTTTTTGCTTTTACCGAACGATCATTGTACTCATTGTAAAAGCACCCACTCCGAACGAACCAGATTGCCCAATTGTCGAGATCGGACTTTCTGGCCAGGTCACTTGATCTTTCGCTACTACTTGCATCAGATTCCCAATCAATAATATCTATGCCACAGAGATCGAAAGCTGAATATTTGACGCGAAACCCGTTATCGACTGAGTGGGGTTTCTTAAGGTCACAAATAGGGGCGACTGCTTGTGAAATTGCGTCAAACTGATGCCTTGGCTCAAAATCAAGGGTTGAATATTTGATTTGCTTTATTGAGTTGGGTTTGTTTTCCATTGGAGCCAAGAGAGATTTACAACCATGTATTTGAGGGTTTCAGCATTTCGAAGTTTCTTGCTGGCTCTTCGGGATTTTGGATCTGAGCACAGCCGCAAACACTTTGGAGTTTAGCTTCACTCGAAAAGGGCAAGTCCACGCCAGCGAACGCATCGAGTGTTCTTCTTCCGGGATGTATTGAGCCATCCAGCCGAAGTAGTTGGTTCGAGCGAATCATTAGCTAAACTCCCAAGTGTCATGTTCGCCCAAAACAGGAAGTGGACTGTTCTGGGAGGATTAGTTAGCCACAACAGCTTTTGACAATGAAGTCGGATTGTGGAGCGCACAGTCTCAACGGCGTCGCGTGGGGTCTCAAATGAAATCCAGGTCATGTTGACAACACGTCGGAGCCAAAGCTGGCCGGATGTGATGTCGATGAAGCTCCGGACGCCTTCGAGGCCTTATAGCAGCGAGTGGCCACGCGGCCTGCGTTTCATAACATCTTCAAGCAGCTCTTAACCCGATTATGCAGGCGATAAACTGAGCGGTCGCCGCCGAAATGCTTTTTGCGAGGTTTTCGCATTGAGATAACGGGCGAGACGTGACGCGTATTCAGATCTGCTCTGTTTCTGCCGTCATCATAGCCATGATCCACCAGCAACACATTGGGACGGACAGAATGTCGGCCATGACCAGATCAAAGCCCAAATAATCTGAAGTCTGGTCGAACGTTGTTTCCTTTCTTATGGACAGACCGTACGAATTGACGAGGAAGTGGATATTGGTCGATAAGCCAACGCGAGAGTGCTCGAAAACCTGTCTCGGTATTCCCTTTTGAACCTGCTGTTTGAAGATGAGCGTGGATCACGGTGCTATCGATCACTTGTAGCGAGGTCAGCACAGTGGCACCAGCTTCCAGCGCTGCCTGCGTCTTTCTTCTGTCCACACTGTCTTGTGTCCAAGCGGCAAAAGTGAATGAATTGAAAGCAACAGCACCATGACACGCGCTTTCGTCAATCGAAGCCCAGTTTTTGCGACACAGCTGAATGGAGCGTATTTTTCAGCAACCAAACATCAAATGACACTCAATTGACAAGTTTTGCGACAGGCCTGTTGATATGCAATTTAGCATCCAAATACTGATACACTACGTTGAGTTTGGATGCCTGCCACTGGCCCAGAGTTTGACACTCAAAGATGGCAGAGCATTGCCGTCAATGGTCTTGATGCCGTTTATACGTGCGTGGCGGTTCACTAACGAGGGTGTCTGTCGACACGGAGTTCGGGCGCATAAGGGGCTTTAAGCCCTTTTTCCGAAGCTTTAGTCCTTGAAGCCAGATGAAAGGCAATGCGGTTGTTCCAGAAGCAAGACAGCGCGCCGCGGCAGTAGTAGCAGACCAACGTGACGCGTGGCTAAATTGCCCCCTTAGAGTTGTGAATAGGAGTGGACGATCTTCTACCTCTAGATCGACTCGTGCGGAAAATCTGCCGTCAAAAGGAGCAAAACGAACGTGATAACTACCTCGCGTGGCGTTAAAAGGGGAAACAAAAAAGGTTTTATCTATAACATGGCATCGTGATACTTCAGCGCTAAGGTGGTAGATATGGCGCTCTCCGAATGTGTTGTTGACTTCTAGCAGTAAGGGTGCACAGCTCTGTGAGCTGGCATCGAACCAGAAACTCACGGGGCTGAAGCCAAAACCGAAGAAACGTGGAAATGTCACTAGGCGAGCGGATGTGACCGTTGGTCTGCCTGCCTGAACAAGAACATGGTTGAGTCTGTCTAGTGCCGTAACGCTGTCGGGTGACGGCACCAATTGGTCCCTATCATGGAAAGAGATTGGTGCAAAACGATTGCGTCCAAACACTGGTTTTGCGGCTGCAAACGCAGACAGATCCGGCAGGTCAAGTACGATAAAGTCGACGTTGTAACGGAATTCGTGGCGCGTAGGCCGGGTACGAGCGTGGATGACTTCACCACGATAGAAACCCGCAGGGGGCATAGCAGTGTTTATCATATCCAACCTCTTTCTATCTTGTACTACAGATGTTTTTGCGGAATGGAATTGTCGAGGCCGATGAGACTTTCGGCCGCTTGGATCCCAGACCGAAAGGCATCTTCGTGGAAACCATGGCCGAAGTAATTGCCGCACAGACGCACCCGCCCCCAGGTGTTTTCGGCAAGCTCTTTCTGAGTTGCTAAGGACTTAGCGGTATAGAGAGGATGGCGAAATGCGTAGCGCGCCAGAATCCTTTTTGGATCGATCATCTCATTTAAGTTCTGCGCGTTAAGAGTGACGAAATAGTCGTTAGCCGTTCCGTCATGTGACTGCAAACGATTGAGATAGTAGCTAAAGGCGGACGAATATCGTCTTTGATGGGATGCTTTATGTGCAAGGTGATTCCAGCCGGCCCACAGGTCTCGGTCGCGCGGCATAGCCCGGGGATCTGTGTGCAGGATCGCGGTGTTGTCGGTATATTCCCAGGCCGAGAGTAAACCGTCGAGTTTTTCTCCGGGCGCTTCGAGAAGTGCACGGGCCTGGTCCGCCTGCGTGGCGATCACTGCGCCAGCCGCTTCGAAGCGGCGTCCCGAAACAGTCTCGATCATGACACCTGATCGGGTCTCTCCAACTCGGGTTACCGCTTCGTTGACGACTTTGAGGTTTTTTGCTTCTCGGCCAATGGTATCAACATAGGTCCGACTACCGCCTTTCACGCTCAGCCATTGTGGTCCGTCATCGAAGGTGAGAAGCCCATGGTTCTGGAAGAACGATAGCAACGCTTGGGCAGGGTAGTCTCCGATTTTGTCGATGCTGCATGACCAGATCGCTGCCCCCATTGGATAGACATAGTCTCTTGCGAGTGCCTTTGAAGCTCCAATCCTCTTAAGGTAGGATCGCAACTGCAATGCGGGATCGATGCCGATGGCAAGATCCTTGTTGCCAGCTTCAAAGAACGCGATAATTGGCTTGAGGAGAGGAGACAGCGCTCGGGCAGACTTAACGATCCGATGAGAGGCGGCGTGTTGTCCGGCATTTTGGAAATTGAGTGCGTAGGCGAAGTTTCTGTGCGCGTCTTCGAATGCGAAAGACATCTCAGCTGGCTGGGTTTCAACACCCAGGTTTTCGAATGTGCGTGTCAATACTGGATAGTTGGTGGGGTTGAACACCATGAAACCGACATCAAGGGCCAGCCCTTCGTCAGGGCCGTCTGGAACCAGGAACGTGTTGGCATGCCCGCCGAGATGGCTCTGCGGCTCGAACAGCAGGATGGGATGGCGGTCGGATAGAGCGCGGACAGCCGCAAGACCGGCCGCGCCGGCGCCTACGACGGCAACCGGCATACCAGGTGCAAGTGTCTCTTTGCACACAGGCATCCCTGTCATCAGGCCGGTTTTCCGTTCAAGGGAGTTACTTTTACGCGAACTCCACCTTTTGGCCGCAGCGTCATCATCACGACCGGTTCAGGTAAACGGTCTGCCGTTTCGAACTTGAACTGGCTCAGGAGAGCGGCAAGGATGATGTCTGTTTCCCGATAAGCCAAGGATGCGCCAATGCATACGCGGGGGCCGCCTCCAAAGGGAAGGAACGTAAAGCGAGCTGGTCGCTGGTTAAAACGTTCCGGGCGGAAGGCATGAGGATCCTCCCATAGCAACGAATGGCGATGAAGGGCACAGATTGGAAGGAAAACGCGGTCCCCCTTACGAATACGGCGACCGAGGAGTTCGTCATCCTTGTTTGCCACCCTGGATATGAGTGGGGTTGGTGGGTAGAGACGCATTGCTTCATCGAGTATGCGCCGGCACAGAGGTAAGCGCCCAGGTGCCTCACCGATGTTTGGACCTCCGGTGCCGACGACGGAGATTGCCTCGGCCCGAGCTTCTTCCTGAATGTTCTGATCGGAGGCGAGAAGCATTAGCGCCCAGGAAAGTGCGATTGCAGAGGTCTCGTGACCTGCCAGGATGAATGCCAGGACGGTGTCGCGAATTTCCACCGGATCGAGCGTTTTACCAGTTTGGGGATCAATCGCCTTAGAAATGTTCTCTATGAATACGGAAGGTCTGACTCCGCGTTTAACAGCCTCGAGTTCTTTTTCTACCGCTCGACGTACATAAAGAGAATGGTGACGGGCCATCAAATGCTGCGGCTTAGGAAGCCAAACCGGCCAAGGTAGCAGGTCCAGTACGTTAAATTTCCCAGCCGTTTCCATGTATCCGTTGATCGCAGAGGAAAAACGCACGGCATCAAAATTTTCGGGCTGTGAGGCTACAAGTCGGCAGATGATTTCGAAATTTGTTAGCACCATCTGATGGTATAGGTCAGTTACTGGTCCGGAGGACAGAAGCCGCTGGGTCAGAGCTTTTGCTGCAACCACAATCTCTCCTGTGGCCGATTCCAGGGAACGGGGAGTAAACACTTCAGAGGCTGCACTGCGCTGAACCCGCCACTTTTGACCTTTGGCGTGGAATATTCCGTGCCGCGTGGGTCGTAAAAGATGGAGCATGATCGCCGACTTGTCGTAGTTATCGAGGGCTTCACTCAGAACATGGCGCATCCCATCAGGATAGGTAACCATGTGCCAGGGGCGCCCTAGGCGCTTACCAGAAATGATCGGCTCGTGATACGCGGCCTCGGGGATCATCATCAGTCTGTTTTCACCCGCGACTTTTATCGTTTCACGGATAGAAAGATCGGATGTTGGTGGTTTGATCCAAGGCGGTTTGAAGACGGCGCTCGACCGCGCGCTCGTCGGGTTGGTTTCGGTCAACATTGGCTTTGTTTACCTCCTATTGCATCTGAGTTTGCTGGAGCACTTGCCAACGTCTTTAAATCCAGACTTTTGGCGAGTTGGCGTGCGGTTGCGTCTCCGAAAAGAGCATCAACGGGTATTGAAACTCCGAATTCCTCTTCGAGCGACGTGATCAGTTCCGAGGCGCCAAGAGAGTCGAGGCCGAGTTCTGCAAGGGGAAGATCTGGATCAACTTCATCGACGGTTGAAAACTGCAGTATTATGCGAATTCGGTCTCGTATGAGGGCAAGGGTGCCCTCCATTGAACCATTGCTGCTCGGTTTCGGGGCCAAGGTTATGCCCGCGTCCGCGGCGTCAATTGTCTTTACGGTCGCGTTTCTTCCAGCTCGAGGTTTGATGGCAGCGGAGAACTGTTTGAGTTCGACTGCCCCAACCATCAGTTCACCGGTCCCGGATCGGATCGCAGAGATCAAGTGCTGGGCTATTGCGTTTGGATCGGCATAGCGGATGCCCTGCCGCTCCATGGCTGAGCGCATGGCTGAGCTCATTGCTTGTGCCATACCGCCACCGTCGACAGGGCCGAGCGCAAGGCTTACGGCAGGTCGTCCCATGGCAACTAACTTTGCCGCCGCTGCGTCAAGAACTGCGTTGGCAGCTGAATAACTGACTTGGCCGGGGGAGCCGAACGCCCCGGCAAATGAACTAACGAGGAGAACGAAAACATCGTCTTGAAGGGTTGCCAAGCGTTCAACTGTATCAAGGCCGGTAATCTTACCACGGAAAGTCTCTTGGAAACTTGTCTCATTTTCTTCGTCAGCGGGGCGGACGTCCAAAACACCGGCGGCATGTACAATCCCCCCAAGCGGCGGCAAGTCTTGTAACGTCGCAGTGATTGTGTCGGCGGCTACGGTAGGATCGGAGAGATCTGCTGCCACGTACCGAACTGTTGTGTCCGCGTGTGCAAGAGAAGCGAACGCTTTGGTAACCTCGTCCGACCCCTTCCGACGACCGGTAAACACTACGGCACTGGCACCAGCCTCCGACAGCGCGGCAGCCACATGCCGACCGACGTGGCCAGTTGCACCTGTAACAATCCAAGTGCGTTTCTCGATCTGCGCCGGGGCAAACGCTGCAGTGGGTGCGAAATCCTTGGCCTCTGCCCAAGGTGCTTTGATCACGACCTTACCAGTATGGCGGGCAAGACTCATGTGGCGGAATGCCTGTTCCGCTTGATCAAATGAAAAGGCTTCGTACGGCAGTGGCTTTAAGTCTCCAGATGCAAAACCGGACGCTAGTTCAGCGAACATCTGCGTGATAATATTTGGTGTGTCGTTGCAGATCTGGGCAAGATCAAAAGGATGGTAATGTATATCTTCACCGTGTTGTCTTAACTCGTCAGCGCTGAGTATTTCTGCTTTGCCTATCTCTAGAAAAGTGCCTCCCGGACGCAGGAGCGACAATGTTGCGGGGATATGCTGGTCGGTCAGGGAATTCAGAGCGACATCGATTGACCCGTCTCCGAAGCAGGACGCAATGTCTGCCTTGTAGTTTGTGTCACGAGAATTGTGGACGGCGACGAGGTCCTGTGCGATCGCCTTGGACTTTGACCGGCTTGCCGTCCCGACAACCTCAGCACTAGCTCTGCGCGCGATCTGTGTTGCAGCCATTCCAACACCGCCGGCTGCCGAGTGGACAAGGATCCGTTGGCCAGAAGAAAGCTTGGCAACATGGTGAAGACCGTATTGTGCTGTAAGAAATGCAACCGGGACAGTCGCTGCCTCACAGAACGAAAGCCGAGCTGGAATCGGCGCGGTCAGAGCGGCGGGCGTTGTGACGTGCCCAGCAAAGCTTGAAAGTGAGATACCATAAACCCGGTCGCCCACGCGGGTGCCACTGACATCCCGACCGATGTCAACCACGATGCCCGCAAACTCGGCGCCAATTGGTCCGGGATCTCCTGGATATCGACCAAGCGCATTCAAAACGTCGCGAAAGTTGAGACCCGAGGCAACAACGCGGACTTCAATCTCGTCGGGAGCTGGAGTGCGGCGCTCTGTGGTTTCAGTTAACAGATTGTCGAGCCTGCCGCGCTGACCCACGCAGAGACGTGTTGTGTGTGGAGTTCTGGATGCAACATCAGTGGCTGTGGGCACTAGCTCACGGGCGAAGGAGCGTTCATGCCTAACAACAAGTTCATTAGGTGCTTCTGGATCGTTCAGAACGGAGAGGATTTCATTGACGGTAGTTGAGTTAAGCTTCTGCGTGTCAAGAAGGACCAGACTAGGTGAACCTGGCTCCAAACGGAGTGATCGTGCCGCCCCCCAGATCGCGGCGGCGGTTTCCGATATCGCTATTGCAGGAGACTGCGATCCATTGGACAGGGTTACCACGACAATGGTGGAGTTGCAGCGTTCACGGCAGGTTTTCAGCAACCGCGAGAAGGATTGAAAGGCTGTGCTGGCAGTTTGCAACCGATTTTCCGCTTCGGTTGCATTGATGAGCAGGACAACTGCACCATCACCTTGTCTGGTAGGTGAAACGAGACCTGGAGCCGCTTGAGAAATCAAGGCGCCAAGCGTTTTTTCCAAACTAGGATCTTCCGATAGTATCTGTATGGGTTCTGAGGTTGACGGAAGCACGGGCGAAGTCGCAGGGCGTTCACGCCATCGGCGCTCGGCGAGGATCGCCTCAGCGGGATCAGGACCGTTCTGTCCTCTTGGGGAGGGGGGAGACGGTATTGCCCGAACTACCGAGCCGCCGGCCATTGAGCCTTGATTCAACAAGTGAACGCGAACACCGCTTCCCTCCGCGATGAGATCCCCATCAGGAGAGATGAGCGCGAAATCAAATTCGCACTCTGACCAATCCTGTGCGTCATCGCTACTGGCTTGGTAGTGCCTCAAGACCGCATAAGCTGAGCTGTTACCCTCGCGCAATATGCGAATGCGCTTCATCCCGGCAATTACAACCGCAGCGCTTCGCGACGCGCGTCCCAACATGAAACCGACAAAGGCGTGGAATGCGCTGTCGAGAAGAGCCGGATGGAGCCCGAATGTCCCATCTTTGATTCTTGCTGGGGGTGGGACTTCCAAATAGGCTACCATTCTTGTGCCGTCTTCAGCAGAAGGGTCTTCCCAGAGCTTCTTGAGACCTCGAAAGGCTGGCCCGTACGAAAGGCCGTTTTCGGCGGCAACATTGTCATAGATTGCGTCACCGTTCAGAGCATTTGCATGGGCGTTTGCAAGCCGTGATACGTCAATTGGTAACGGGATCGGCACCTCTTTGAGTTCGCACCCTTCGCTGCGGGCGTGCTCAATCCATTTCATAGGCGTTTGATCTGCGGTGCTGAGAATGCGCACGCTTCGGAGGCCGGATTCTGCATGATCGGGGCCTTCAATCGGTTCGACAATTGTGCGCAAGTGTCGAGTTCCGTCTTCTGTTAGTAACAGCGGACGCGACACTGTGATGTTGTTCACCTGTACAGCGTCCATACCTTCTTCTCGGGCCAGGGCTGCACGCATCATCTCTATGAATGCGGCTGCTGGAAAAATGACCTTGCCACCTATTGTATGCGAGGCGAGATAGGGGTGATCATCAAGGCGAAGCTGTGTAACGTGGATTTTTGACCCATTGGGCATCTCAATTGGTGCCCCGAGTAGGGGATGATGAGTGCTTACGTCAGCATTCTTGTGGCTTGGGTGCACATATGGAGGCAGTGAGTCTGGCCGCCAGTATCTCTTGCGTTGAAATGGGTAAGGAGGGATCTTGAGATCGCGCCGGACAGGTCCACCGTATAGAACGCCCCAATCAATCGGTGCGCCGGCAATATGCGCAGTTGCGACGGCTCGAGCGAACGCCACGTCATCTTCCAAACGTCCGCTATCAAGCGTCTTGATGACCGTCGGTAGCTCTGTTCGCTTAAGACGCCCCACCAGATGGCCAAGTGTGCTTTGGCACCCGACCTCCAGAATAACATTAGCACCAGCGTCCAAAACTGCGTTGAGGCCTGCATTGAAGGCAACAGCTTGTCTGGTGTGTTTCACCCAGTAAGCAGGGTCTGCAAATGCGTCTGACTCGAGCTGCCCGGTCACATTGGAGGCAATCGGGATCGATGCCGGTTTTGGGCAGGCCAAACGAAACTCATGTTCCAGATCGACCAAGGCTTCGTCCATCACGCGGGAGTGGAAGGCATGAGAGACTTTGAGGGGTTTATGCAGAAAGTTACTGTTCTTCGCCGCTGTCTGAAAGGCTTCAAGGGCCTTCGCCTCTCCTGAAACCACACATTCATCGTCGGCGTTGACAGCTGCTATGTCGATCTGGTCCCCGGTTGTGGCAATGAGGTCCCGTAAACGTTCTTCATTTGCCTTGACTACCAGCATACCGGACGAGATCTGAATGGCACCCATCAGTTCTCCCCGCCGAACGATGAGCCGACCAGCTGCCTCAAGATCGAATACACCCGCGATTGTGGCAGCAACTATTTCGCCTATCGAGTGACCGATAAGAGCCATTGGAGAGATGCCAACTGACATCCACAATCTAGCCAGAGCGTAGTTGGCTACAAACAAGGCCGATTGGGTATTCTCAGTTCGATTGAGTGGCACTGGGTCTGAGCCGTCGAGAACATCCAGCAACGGGACGGATCTGTGGGCGTCAACCGCTTCTAGTGCCTTGGCAAAATGGTTGGCGAAGGCCGGACTCGATTTACGTAGCCCGCTTGCCATAGCAAGTGCCTGAGATCCTTGACCGGGAAGCATCAATGCAACCCGTGCCTTGGTCAGGCAGATTTGTCGAACGGCCCCCGAAGCCGCAGGATTCTGAGAGAAAGCCGTTAAGCTAGTGTGGAGTGCATCTCGCCCTCTGCCGAACACGGCGCCTCGGTGCAAAAAGTGCTCACGGGTCTTACCAGCCGCGTGGCAAATCGCCCGGAGGTTGTCATCGGCATCCGGGCGTCCTAGCCGCTCCACGTATGCTTCAGCGGCATCAGCTCGCGCATTCTCTGTTCGTCCAGAAAAAGGAAGTACAATGGCAGAACGAGCCCCGAAGACCGCTTTGGCCAGGGGTTTGGACGTCTTTCCTGCAGCAACCTCCGGTGGGTCTCCTAAAACTACATGAGCGTTTGCGCCGCCGAAGCCGAACGCGCTCACACCAGCAAAGCGTTGACGGTCCGTTTGATGGTGCCACGGACGTGGTTCACGCGGCACTATAATTTCTGGTTCGGCATCCCGGCATACTTTCGAAAGGCGCTCTATTCCCGATACGGGTGGTATCACTTCAGCATTTAATGATGAGATCACCTTCAACAATCCACCCATTCCAGCGGCGGCTTCCATGTGTCCTAGCTGCGTCTTAACAGCGCCTAGCACGAGAGGATGACCCGTTGCCCTCGTGTCTCCAAACACGCGTTCAAGAGCAGCGACCTCGATCTCGTCGCCGAGAGGGGTTGCAGTGCCGTGGGCTTCGACGTGGTCGATATCGTTGGGTGTCAAACCTGCGTCAGCGAGAGCAGAGCGGATGACGGCAGTCTGGGCTTGCCCGTTTGGAGCTGGCAATCCGTTCGACAATCCGTCCTGGTTGATCGCGGAGCCATAGATGCAACAAAGAATTTGATCCCCGTCTTCCAAGGCAGCGGCAAATGGTTTGAGCAACACAACTCCACATCCTTCTGCCCTGACGAAACCATCACGATTTTCGTCAAAGGTCGCGCAGGTCCCACGAGGTGAAATCATCTGTGCACGGCTGTAACCGAGGAACGCATATGGTGAGTTGATAGCGTTTACCGCACCGACCACGGCAAATTCGCATTCACCCGTCCGTATAGCACGGACTGCGTTGTGGAGAGCAACCAATGAAGATGAGCATGCCGTGTCGACAGTGAAGCTCGGCCCTTTAAAATCCATGACGTAGGAAATACGGTTGGAGAGCAATGACAGGCAGGCGCCTGTACCAGTAAATTGGTTAGGTCGATGACCCAAAACTTGAAGTGCTGCACCGTACTCAATGGTCGATCCACCCACAAAGACACCGCTGTCGGTACCTTTCATACTTGATGGTGGAATACCGGCCTCTTCAAATGCCCGCCAGGTCGTCTCGAGCATGAGACGCTGTTGCGGATCGAGATCCATGGCTTCTTCAGGGGATATCCGGAAAAAACCCGCATCGAACTCGATGGATTGGTCAATAACTCCAGCTCGTGCTGTCGAGCTCAGCCCTTTGCGATGAAGCGTAGAGAGTGGTTCCAACGGCAGGTCGTCTGGAACGTCTGAAATGCCGCTGCCCCCCGTGATCAGAAGGTTCCATAAGGCATCCGGAGACGATGCACCTGGAAAGCGGCAAGCCTGGCCAACAACAGCAATCGGTTCATTCTTCATTGCGCGAAGCTCCTCATATTGCTGCTTAAGTTGTCAGCTCTCTTTCGGAGGACTTGAGATCTTTCCAAACAAGCTTCAGTTGGTTTTTCAGATAAAGTTGACGAGTCTCTGCGCGGCGCACTTTGCCTGAGGACGTCAAAGGAATAGCACCCCGTTCCACAGTCAGAATCCGGTCAATAGGAATCCCACGACGTGAAAAGATCAATTTCCTAACATCTCGGATTGCGTCGGGAATGGATTCCCGCCCGGCGCGCCCCCACTCAACGATCGCGATGATTTCGCTTCGGGATTCTGCGCGTTCAATGTCAAAAACGGCAACCTTATGGATGGGATGCCCGGTAAGCGTTTCTTCGACATCACCCTCAAGATCGTTCGGGTAGTGGTTCTGCCCATCGATGATGATGAGATCGGTCATACGACCCGTTACATGAATGTAGCCGTCGCGCAAAAAACCAAAATCGCCTGTGCGCAGGTACCGACCGGTTCCGTCAGCGGTTTTGGCTTTCAGCGTTTCTCTTGTTGCTTCCGGATTTTCGAAATAGCTGCGCGCTACACTGTCACCGGAAAACCAGATCTCGCCGATCCTTCCATCCGGAAGCCGTTCATGCGTATTCGGGTCAACGATAATAAGTTGGTGCCCGTCAATTACCCGGCCACAAGGTACGACCCATTCGGCGGTTTCATCGTCGGGCGGCACTGGCTCTGCGCACCCGACTGTAAGCCGGGAACGTGAAACGGGATATACTGGTGGCGCAGCCCGCGGTGAAGGACCGGAAATCATCAAGGTCGCTTCGGCCATGCCATAGCATGGAAACCAAGCCCGACTATCGAAACCAACGTGTCTGAAGCGGGATGCGAAGCGTTTTAGGGTTCGAGCCCGCACCGGCTCAGCACCATTGTAGGCGACAAACCAAGGCGAAAGATCGAGGTTTTCCATTTGTGCATCAGAAACCTGACGGATGCAGCTCTCATAGGCAAAATTCGGCCCGCCGGCGTACACTTGGCGATCAGTGCCGAAATTGGAAATCGCTTCGAGCCACCTCCAAGGACGTGCAACGAATGCTTCAGGCGGCATTTTGACGATGCCACCTCCGCGCAGCAATGGCGTGAGGATGCACCCGAATAGCCCCATGTCATGATACGGAGGCAGCCAGTCAATTGTAATTCCGTTTTCGGTAAACTCATATCGGGAAAAAATGCAGCGAATGTTTGCGAGAGCAACATCATGATCAATGGAAACGCCTTTCGGATTCCGAGTGGACCCAGAAGTATATTGGATGATCGCGTGGTCGGTTGTTGCAGGTTTGCAGTGCTCGAGATCAGCAAGTCGACCATTGGCTCCAATTGCAATGAGTGCTTCCACAGAGTACCTAGGCACCGCCTGCAATTCCAGTGGGAGCGCGTTTCGGACCCGGTCGTCCTGGCCATCCTCGATCAGTGTGAATGCCGGTTCGCAGCTGGCGAGGATGCCTGTGATCCGTTCGATCTGACGATCGCCTCGTGGAGGAAACAGCGGAACTGGAACAAGACCTGCAGCCATCAGACCGAAAAGTGCCGCGACATAGTTTTCACTTGAGCGCATCAGAAGTGGAATGCGCGAGCCTGCAGGGGCTAATTCACTTGCTCCGCATCCGATAGCTGTAACCCTGTCCATCAAATCTGCATAGCTGAGCTGTGCAGAGACTGTCTTTCCATTTCTGAGAAAAGTGACAGCGGTTTTGTTTGGGATTGTTTCAGCGGCTTCAGCGAACGCGGAAACAAGATCTGGCGCTTGAACGGATAACCGTCCAGTTGTGGATGGTGAAGTCATCGGACGGCTCCTCGCTCCTGCGGGGTGAGCAAGTATTGAGAAACAATCCATTCATTGCCACTTCGGAAGCCAAAGGATTCCTCGACGAGGGCAAAGAAGTTCCGCCAGTGATGGTAGTTGCTCAGAGCGGTGGAAGCATCGTTGGCATCTGCGAAAATCGCGAGCACTGCCTCTCGGTTAGCCTCAAGGCGCTCAAGCCAGCTGCGAGCAGTACGGGCGTAGTGTGTTCCGTCAAAGGCCCAGTGATCCATAACCTGCATGGCATTGCAAAAACAATAGATCAGCCGATCGGAGGGCATGAACCCGCCAGTAAAATAATGCTGAGCCGTAACATCAACGCCGTCAAACAGATAGCCATGTTCCCTGTGGGAAAAGACATGGACGAATGCAAGCCCTTCCGGCGTTAGCCAATCTCGCATTTGCGTCAATAAAGCCGACCAGTTTCGTACATGCTCCATCATTTCGATCGACACGATGCGGTCAAAAGGAACCTCGAATTCCATCTGGGCAACCGAAGTGGTAATAACCGACAGATTAGTAAGACCGCGACGCGTAGCCGCTGCTTCGATGAAGCGCCGTTGACCGGTCGAATTGGACAACGCAACAACACTGCTACCTGGAAAACGTTCAGCTATGAAAAGACTGGTCGCCCCCCAACCACAGCCAAGATCCAGGACCCGGTGCCCGTCTCTAAGCTGAGCACGGCTGCAAACCTGTTCAAGCGCGGCTTCTTCAGCTTCGGCCAAATCGCTTTCTGGCGAGCTAAAGTAACAAGCGCTGTACTTGAGATGCGGTCCGAGAACGGTTTGGAAAAAGGCTGCAGGCACTTCGTAGTGCTGTGCATTGGCAGCGTTCTCGGCCTTTGTGATTGGAGATGTTCGAAGCGTTTTTTCGAGTTTCCGATGACGCTCCGTTCGATCTTCTATGGTGCCGGAGTTGAGGCTTCTGACGATTGCTTCAAGTCCAAATCTTACGAACTTTCTGAACCGCTGTTCGTCCGGTTCCAAGTTGAAATCGTCGTTTGGTTCTGGGTCTGTGACAAGGGGCGCTAAAGCCATGGCGTTTGAACTCTCCGGAATGAAAGGCGAATAAGGTCACAAGTGCCCCGTTCGAACATGGCCATTGAAAGTCGCAAATAGGTTTCGTAGTCAGCCACCTTCTTGGAGCCAACAAGAGCGATTGCTTCCTCGCGGTGCGTTTTCAGGGCGTCAAGCCACTTACGAAGCGTGCGGACGTAATCGTCTCGGTGGTTGTATAACGTAATCGGTTCGAACAGGCGTTCTGCCGCTGTGAATACTTCTCCAAGCCTTGGGAGGTCCGACTCCGGGAAAATGCGCTCGGCAATGAATTCATCCAGGTGTTCCGGTCCTGCGTTGCCATAGGTGATCATCTGGATCACAAAGGTTGCGCCCAAGTTTGTGAGAGCGTGGCAGTGCTCAAACAGGTGTCGGTAGACTGCAGTTCGTTGTTCCCGGGACATATTTGGTCGGACAAAAGCCTCGATCGCCTCCACCATGGTGACGACATCGAAACGGTGCTTAGTTTCAAAATCACGCCAGTCCGTATAGTGTACTTTGACGCCGGGATCGGCGGCTGCGGTAGTTAGCGCTTCTTGTTCTCGGGATAACGTCAAGCCAACTGTTTCGCCCAATCCCTTTCTTCGGGCGTGACGTAAGAGCCCGCCCCAGCCGCACCCGATGTCAAGAAGGCGCTTATTAGCAAGACTTTCTTGCGGATGTTTGTCGACTCCCGCCATCTGCAGAACGAGGTCTAGCTTTGCGTTTTGAGCTTCGTGAAGAGAGAGTGTCGGGTCCCCTGCAAAGTGAGCAGAGGTATAGCTAAAAGTTTCATCGAGCCACAAAGCGTAGAACTTGTTTCCTACGTCGTAATGGTGCGCTATTGCCTCCGGTGACGCGCCCGAGTGCGCAAGAAAAGCATGGTCGGTTAAATCGGTGCTTGGCTTACCGTTGTTCTTACTGAAAGCTTCGTCCGAGCGTGATGGATCTGATAAAGTTTCTGGCATGACGCAGTCTCAGCGGCTGTTTACTAATGAGAGCAAGTGAGCTGACATGTCTTTGATTGTTGGGTGGTCCCAAGCAGCGCTAGCTTCGATGTGAACGCAGAATTTATCTTCCAATTGACCTACCAGCGTGACCGCATCGCGGGAACTCATACCAAGATCAACAAACGGCGTGTCCTGATCAATCTCCGCTTGGTTTACATTTAGCTGCCTCGCCAATTCATGACGCATGAATAGAGCGATTTCTTCAGCTGTTGGGTGTGTCATGGTTTCTGTCATCGTTCGTTTCTCATTTCGTTTGTTGATTGGAGTGGCTGCGAATGCGTGTTTGTCTTTCTGCTTCGGATCACTTAATTGCATCGGCAATGATGGGCAGTTGGCAGGCAAACCCGTGGCAGTGCGGACGTCGCTGCCCTAAGTCTGCCTAAATTCGCGTCTTCTTAGGGTCCTTCACACTGTATCGACCACCGTTGCATTTGTTCTGTGTTCAGACGGGATGTGCCTTTGGATGTAGTGCCATCCCGACGGATGCAGCTGTTGCTGCGCAAGCTGCGGATATGAGCGTTCCCCAAGTGAGGTTTACGGCCACGAAATTGAGAGATATCCCTTCAAAGTGGCTATAGAGTCCGAAATCAAACATCGCGTATGTAGCGAAACCGAGAATGGCGCCTCGTATTGCTCCGGAATAAATTGACTGCGCCTGGACCGCAGGAAAGACTACAAAAAAGCTCAAAGAAAAAGAATAGATCGTAAATAAAAATAAGATCCAACCTGTAAGTGGGTCGTGACGCATATTTAGTAGTTGCGTCTCGTACCAGCTAGAAACGATTTTATAGAAAATTATATTGGCAATAGAATATGATAAAAAAACCGTTATATATAAGGTGATTTTTTTCATAATGACACCTAAGTGCTGTTTTTCGCCAGTAGATTAAGGATGGAGAAATTCAAACGCTTATGCAGTAATGAATCCTTGTATCATTGTGCATTTTGTTTTCTCTGCGTGCAGTAGGATGAAATTTGGTCTAGGTCATGAACAGAGATCTGGTTATCTCTGACTTGATCCGATGTCTCCCCACGGACATATCCAGATTATCACTTAGACAGACGGAGCCTCGTGGACGCGCCTGTGGCACAAGAAGAGATCATTCTGCGTTGGATCGAGACCGGGCGGATCCGATCGTGGCATCACGACGCCTTCGCTGCGGTCCTAGATGACAAGGAGCGCACGCGAGCCAGACGTTTCCGGTTCAAAGAAGACGAAGTCACGTTCACGGTAGCCCATGCCTTGGCCCGCTGTACCCTCTCAGAGGTTGACGGGCGCCCCCCTCGCTTATGGACGTTTCGGATCGGGCCCTATGGAAAGCCAGCGGTTGTCGTCGCCCAGAACGAGCCTAAAATCCGGTTCAATCTCAGCCATACCAAGGACCTGACCATCGTGGCTGCGACGATCGGTCGGGAGGTCGGCGTGGATGTCGAGAAGATCACCTGTCCCGCCCCGCTAGAGATTGCCGACCGCTACTTCACGCGACAGGAGAGAGACCTGCTTACGCAAAGTGCAGGCCTCGCGCGCGATGAAGCGTTCTTTTCGATTTGGACGCTCAAAGAGGCTTACATGAAGGCTCTGTCGCGCGGGATGGATTTACCGCTAGACAGCTTTACGGTCGGCCTTGATCCTGCACGTTTGGTGCGCAGCGATCAGGACAAAACCTGGGAGCGATGGCAATTATGGCAAGGCCGGATCGGAGCCTCCCATATAGCCGCCTTGGCCGTCGATTGGCCAGACGCCGATGAACTGCCGATATCGGGACGAGCTGTCGATCCCAACGAGCTTTCGTCCTTGTGTGGGTTGATTTGATAAAGAACCCTCTGGGTCTTGACGTTCTAAGGCACCCGCTAGGCCACGAGTGTCGATAAAGCGGGAAACACCCTTGATTTCATAATTTCCGAGCGCAGGAATGGTCCGGCAGCAACGAAATTCTTTGCCATCACTCTCGTCAAATGGAATGTCCGACAAGATCGTCATCGACAAAGGTGATGCCAATGCAGCAAGAATTCATAAGATCAATAAGATACTGAAACGGTTTGACGGTCAGGCCGAAGTACAGACGATCAGGGCCAAATGCGCAAAAAAGATCGTTGAACAAGGTCACAGGTTTATCAAACGGCACGTCCGACACATGTGTGGTTTCAATTCATTTGAATCTGCGTCGGTGACCTTGGGTGGTGCATCGAAGCCACCCACATGATCCGAAAGAGACAGTGACTCGAACGCAACAATATCCGGATTTCAACTGTTTGTTCAGTCGGCGAGATAAGTGTGCTTAGTGAATTGTAAGAACTGATCTCTCAACAGAGTGTGCGACAGATCCCAGACGAACTACTCCAGTCTTAGGTAGCAAATGCACCTATTTACCGTCTGGATGGCCGGCGAGATCTCGTGTGAAATGGCCATTAAAGCTTTCACAGTAACTGTTTTCTTCAATAAGTTCCTTAGTAAGAGTGTAGTCGCTACTTGGTGGATCGAACGAGAGCTCTTTGCGAAGGCTTTCAAATGATTTTCGTTCATTCACAATCCAAATTGGATGCGTTTTGGTTTGAGTTTTCTATCGCCAAAAACAGTGCATGTATATGGGTTTGGTAAAATCCAGTAGGTGTGTCGGACCGCAGTGATGTTGTAGCAACGACAGCCAATCCATATTCCACTTTACATTGGGCAACGGCGCGACGAACTGCAGCAGGTCAGAGCTAATTCTTTGAACTGCGAGCCTTCAATATACCTCTGGTACCAAGTCTTCCAACGTTGAACTAACCCGCTCGACTGTATGGTCAGTGGTCAGGTTGTGTCTTCTTGCCCTCTGAAAACCCATCGGTTTAGTAACCGACCAATTGAATAAACTCCAGAAAACTCTCTAACAATGCGCTGCCTAGGCCGTGTTGACAAAACGAAAGTCCGACGGGCGCAGGCTCGCCATAGCTGGAGGCTATCTAAATATAGGATTGGTGTATTTCCCAATACAGCAACCGGGTTCTAAGGTTGGGTATGGAACGCATTGATCGGCCCCCGAGTGCTCGGCTAAAAATCGCCAATATTCGCAATAAATTCAGCCTGTTACTTGCAGGCCGAGTGGGTCTCGCGTATCATCGGTTCATCGGTTCATCGGTTCATCGGTTCATCGGTTCATCGGTTCATCGGTTCATCGGTTCATCGGTTCATCGGTTTCAGAGCCGTCGCTGCGCCCTGACGCAGACAGTGGTACTTACCGGCTAAATTATCCTTACATTCTGACACCCGGCCTCAGGCCGACCATCGCTCGTGGGTTAACGGACAATCCGATCCCGGATTCCGCATCGTATGGCCTGACGCGATCGTCCCCGATCCCCGTGACGCGCGATGTGGCCGTCACCGGTTCGGGGTCGGATGTAACCACCTCACACTTTATCACAATTGGGACGGAACCATGTTTGGGGCGGACGGCGCGGAAGCAACGCTGCCGATCGCCGACGGTGGGTTGCGTTTGGTTAAGGCTGTCACAACGCCTCCGACCGATACCCGTACCAATGCTCACACTTATGCCGACCAACTGACCGCCTGACGGACAGGGCGGTACCTTTTCCCGATCCTGTTCAAACACGTAGGCGATGACCCTCACAGGAGTATTTCAGAATGACAAACCAGTGCTTAGGCCCCAAGCCCGCTCTTCGCTCTCCCCACGTCTCGGTTCGGGCTGGTCGTTTGACCAAGTTCAAGGGCCATGTGGCGAGCATTGCGCCAGGGATTTCGGTTGTGGCGACGGCTTTGCTGTTCTCGGGTGGCGCGGCTCAGGCGGCCAATGAGTGCGGCAGTCCGACTAACGGCGTCGTCACATGTGCCGCTGACGCTGACATTAGCACTCCTGTTGTCGACCCCTACGATGATGGCATCACCTATACCGGATCAGACGGGCTCACTCTGATCCTTGATGACCCTGACATCACGGTTAATGGCTCCGGGGTGCGCGTGGCGGGGCCGGGTGGCGATGGTATTTCTGTGCAACTGCTGCGCGGCAAAGTTATCACGGAAGATAAATTGGCTTGGGGGCTTTATGCGCAGATCCTCGACGGGGCGAGCCAAGAGGCGGTGACGGCGGAAGTGGCTGAAGGGGGAGAGATCAAGACGGACGGTGCTGGTGCTCATGGGCTTTTGGCGGACACCAGTGGCTTTGGCAATGCGACGGCGGAAGTGAGTGGCGGCAAAGTCACCACCACCCACGTCAGCACCGTGAGCACTGAGTTTACTTACGGGCTTTGGGCGTCGATCAAGAATAATGAGAGCGAAGCCACGGCGATGGCGCAAGTGATCAACGGGGGGGAGGTCAGTACGGCCAGTGACCATGGCTTTGGGCTTTATGCGCACACCAAGAGCGATAAAGATAATGCGAAGGCGGTCGCGCAACTGGATGGCGCTAGCACAGTCACCACGACTGGGTCAACTGCTCACGGGCTTCATGCGACGAACGAAGTGGGAAGAGACGCCTCAAACAACTACATAACCACAGAAAGTCAAGCCGAGATGGAGGTGTACGTTATCGACGGGACTATCGAGACGAGCGGTAACTTTGCCTCTGCGGCTTTTGCGAACAACATTGGCCTTGGCGCGTCGTTGGTGGAAATGGAGGGCGGTACGATCATCACGAAAGGGCACACTGCGCGTGGGCTTTTTGCGGCGATCAACAACACGACGAGCACAGCGGAGGTGAAGGCGCACATGATGGAAAGTGATGGCAAAACAAGTACCATCACGACGGAGAGTGAATTTTCCCATGGGGTTTTTGCGATCCACGAGGGCCATGGTGAGGCAGTCGCGCAGATGGATGGCGGAACAGTCACCACCACGGGTCGCGGATCGCGCGGGGTTTATGCGTTGGCCGATAATAGCGGTCAGAACAACGCCGCGACGTCGCTCATGAACGGCGGGCATGTCGAGACGTGGGGTAACGATGCCGACGGGGTTTATGCGCAGGTCAATGGTACTCGCGATGCGACTGTAGAAATGCGTGGCGGTACGGTCATCACAAGGGGGACGGAGTATGTGGATGATGTGGACCCGAAGAACAACGAGCGGGCATCGTACGGGCTTTTTGCGTTTGTCAATGACACGGGGAGCGACGCCACGGCGAAGACGGTCATGACCGGAGAAGCGGATGTCAAAACATACGGTGGCAAAGCCCATGGGGTCGTAGCGAGCACTACTGGCAGTGGCGCGGCGATCGCGCAAATGATGGGCGGCGGAGTCACCACATATGAGGAAAGTGCCTACGGGCTTGTGGCGCAATCGGCCAGGGGCCAGGCTGTTGTCGACCTGGGCGCGAACGCTGTTGTCACGGTTTACGGAGCGGGTTCAGACGGCATCCGCGCTGATGGTGCGACGGGCTTTAACGTGGACGTGGACGGGGTTGTGACGGGCGGATCTGGCAATGGCGCCGCGATACGAACGACGTCCAGCGCCGGGGGGACGATTGACATCACCCGTACCGCCGTAGTGACGGCAGGAAGGTCTGACCTTGCGATAGTGGACGGGGATGGCGATGCGGACATCACCTTGGCAGGGATAGTCACCGGCGACATTAATACCGGCGCGGGCGACGATAGCGTCACGATTGAGTCCACGGCCCGCTATGACTTTTCCTATATCCTGGACGGCGGTACGGGTGACGATGAACTGACCCTGCATGGCCAGACGATGACCTCGATGGAGAACTTCCGCAACTGGGAGAGCGTCACCCTGAGTGAGACGACCCTGCGCCTTGATGGGGCGGCCAGACTGGACATGGGTCTGTCCATCGACCCCGGGTCGGCGTTCCGCGCCTCTGGCGGGGAAGGGGGGATCACCATTGCAGGGGATGTGACCAACAGGGGGACCCTTGTCCTGAACGTGCAGGACGGGGATACCGATGATGTGATCACCATCGAGGGGGATTACACTGGCTCGGGAAGCAGCGTTGTTGCCCTGGATACGGTTTTGGACAGCGGTGGTCCTGGCTCCGACAGGCTCGTGATCAC